>CAOKUK010000019.1 GCA_948472595.1 uncultured Eubacterium sp. | reverse complement strand
GTGGAAAAAATACAGTCCACCCTTGTGAATACCATCCCTTTGTGGAAAAGCCAAATGGTGCTGGCTTTAGGCGTGGAGCATTCCGCCCAGGCTGCCCAGGCCCAGCGGGAAGTGACAGACCTTACCAACGAGCTGCTGAAGAAAAATGCCCAGCGCCTGAAAGTGGCCACCATTGAGACAGCCAAGGAGTCTGAGCGGGGAATCGTGGATATGGAGACGCTCCGCCTCACCAATGAGTCCTTAATCTCTACCTTGGATGAGGTAATGCGCATCCAGCAGGAGGGGAAGGAAAAGCGCCGGGAGGCAGAGATGGAAATCAACCGGATGGAGGGAGAGTTAAAAGCCAAGCTGCTTGAGATAAGGCGCTGAATTACTTGCCTGAATTTTCATTTACAAGCGGTTAGTGCAGGAGTTAAGCCAAAAAGCCAAATATTGCCAAATAAATAAGTCAAATATTGCCGCGAACTTATTATTTTGGTTTTATTTGTGTAGCGAAGCAAGATTAACATCTGCTGTGCAAATGGAACCTGTCTAAAAAGAAAGGAGCTAGGAGACAGGTATTATGGAAAAAAAGAAAGAACTCAGCCACAATTTGCGGCGTTCCGCAGCACAGGCAAAAGAGAAAGGGAAAATAGGTGCGCCCATAAAGGCCTTGTCCATGCTGCTGTGCCTGGCACTGGTATTTGGCATGCTTATGCCGTTCCATGCTGAGGCTGCTGGAAATGAGCCTTCCGTTGTGAAGGCGCAGCTGGTCAGCGCCCGGGATATCGAAATATACTGGGATCAGAAGGTAATTGGCGCAGACGCTGCGGCAAGCTTTACTGTGACGGTAGACGGAAAGAAAGTGGAGATTACAAAAGAGCCATGGATTTGGGATGAAGAATCATGGAGCTGGCTCCCCGGCGGGATTGTCTGCTATACCACCAGGAATTCCCATTACCCCGATAATCCAGACCAATGGAAGACCTCTATCAGCCTGCCCAAAGCAATTTCTGCAGTGTCCGGCCTTCCTGTGGGCAAAAAAGATGTGGCACTCCCTGAGATTAAGGTGGAAATTGCCGCCGACAGCATCCGCAATGAAGCAGGCGCTTATGTGCCCCAGCAGACCGTTACCGTGGATGTCTATGAGCCCTTCTACCAGCAGGAAGTGAAGCTTGACTGTGGCGTGCGGGTTCTGGGTTCCAAGAATGTGCGGCCCGAAGCCATGGCAAAAGCTGCGGAGATGCTAAAGATTATCCTTGCCAATGAAGCAGTGGCAAAACGCATGGGTGATGCGGGGTGCATGCTGGGGATTTATGGGAAGGATGAGATTGCCTATGATATTTTAGAGCACCGCTATAGCTATGATGAAAACTTCCTGTACGTGGAAGGCTTCGGCGGCACGCAGCTTGCCTCCATTAAGGATGCGAATGTGCTGCGTTTCGTAAGCGGCGATTATCGGACGGCGTACCCCAATGAATCCATCCTCTCCCATGAATTTGGCCATACTGTGCAGAATTACGGCTTGAGCGATGAGCAGAAGCAGGAATTTGAGAATATTTACAATGCCGCCAGGGCAAAGGGGAAATGGGATAATTCCTATGCCGGCTCTAATTCCAGCGAATATTTTGCAACCCTGACAGCCATATGGTTCAACGCCATGGACGACACATGGGATGGGAAATGGGACGGCGTCCGCGGTCCTATCAACACCAGGGAAGAGCTGAAGGCTTACGACAGGGAAGCCTATGAATTTATGTCAAAAATCTATGTATCCGACCAATATCTGCCGTCGCCTTGGGAAAACGGCACCGTGCCGGATAATTTCACTTACGTAGACCACAATCCCGATAAGCCAGATCCGGACAAGCCAGACCCGGACAAGCCAGACCCGGACAAGCCAGAGCCAGACAAGCCGGAGCCAGACAAGCCAGAGCCAGATAAGCCGGAGCCTGTCGTAAAGACATATAAAGTGAAATTTGTCTACCATAATGGAAAAAAGACGGTTACGAAATCCGTGAAGGAAGGGAAGAAGGTTTCCGCCCCTGCCGATCCAAAGCGGGATGGCTATTACTTTGAAGGCTGGTATCTGAATAAGAAGCCCTATTCTTTTAGCAAAAAGGTCACGAAGGGCTTGGTTTTGGAGGCCAAATGGAGCCAAATCAAGAAGCCCAAAATATCTTCGGTGAAGGCGAAAGGCCAAAAAGCCGTCATCACCTTCAAGCTGAACAATGGCTCCAAGGTCAACGGCTGCAAGATTACCTATGCGAAAGATAAGAAATTCAAGAAATCCGTTAAGGCAAAGACTATCAGCTCTAAGAAAGCCAGCAAATGGACAACTCCAAAGCTCGGCAAGGGAACTTATTATTTCAAGGTTCAGGCTTACCGCTTGAATGGGAAGAAAGCCAAGGTTTTCGGAACGGCCAGCAAGACCTTTAAGGTAAAAATCAAATAACCAAAAGGCGGAATGGACATGCATAAAAACAGGAAAAATATAAGACAATGGTATAAAGATTTAAGCTTCCGAAAGAAATTTCTGAGCATTAGCCTGGGTGTCTTTATTCTTCCTGTTTTTCTTATCCAGATGTTTTTCTCGGAAGTCAGCATCCGCTCCATGGACAGCCAGGTCAATGAGCTGACGCGGAATAATTTAATCCAGATATCAAAGGAGTTTTCCTTAAAGCTGGAATCCTATACAGATATTGTCTACCAGGCTTCCTTGGACAGGGAGCTGACCGGGAGCCTGGCGCAATACCATCGGGCTGGCAAACGGGAGCAGGCTTCCCTGTACTTTGTGATTAACGAGCGCCTAAAGCAGTATGTGGAGTCCAGGGGGGAAATCCGAAGCATCAGCCTGGTGTGCAAGACGGGAGAGAGCATTACATACGACAGCGAGACGGGTTCTGCCTTGGACAATCTTTGGAGGGATTACCCGGATTTGCGCCTGACGGTTCCTTATCGGATGACGGCAGGGAAAAATGAGGTCGTACTGGTGCCGACTCAGCGCTTCGCCAAAAAGGGGGAGGATGAGAAAATCTTTTTTATCGGCAAGGAGCTGTACGATACGGAAAACTTAGAGGAAGGGGCCGTGGCTTCCTTTATCATGGGGATTTATGAAAGGGAGCTAGAGGAAATCTGCAATGGCAAAAAAAGCGGCTTGGAACAGGGGAACAGCGCCAATTTCATCACAGATGCAGAGGGGAGGATTATCTCATTCCCGGATGAGGTATATATTGGCCAAGACATGCCAATCGATGGCGAGGCTTTGGATTATATCCGCAGGGTAGAGATGTTCGATGGCTGGGATTTGGACAGCATTAGTTACCAAGACCCGGAGTCCGGCTGGATTTTCCATAATGTGTATGATGGGAATTATATTATGAAGGATGTGAGGCATATCCAGAATATCTATGCCGCCCTGCTGACTTTGGATGTGCTGGTGGTTATCCTGTTCATCAATTCCATTAACCATTATTTCACTACCTATCTTTCCAAAATTATGGATGCAATCCGCCAGGTAGAGCAAGGCAACCTGGACGTCCGCTTAAAAGTGGACCGGCGGGATGAGCTGGGGCGGATTGGGGAGAATTTTAACAGGATGGCCACGGAGGTGAAGCATCTGATTCAAGAGGTCACGGAAATCTCCGAGAAGAAGAACCAGGCGGAGATAAAGGCCTTGGAGTCCCAGATTAATCCGCATTTCCTCTATAATACCTTAGACGCCATCAACTGGATGGCGGTCAAGCGGGATGAGTATGAAATCAGCAAGATGATTAGCAGCCTGGGGCTTATCTTGCGTTATTGCATGAACCAGAGCAACCAGATGGCTGCCATATTGGAAGTTGAGGAATGGCTGAAGTCCTACGTGTCCCTTTACCAGCTCCGTTATGGCAATTCCTTTGCGTTTAAGATGCATGTGGAGGAGGAAGCTAGGGAGGCTAAGATATACAAGCTGCTGCTGCAGCCGATTCTGGAGAATGCCATCCTCCATGGCATCAAGGACATGGAGGGGGGGCTGCTGCAGATAGACATTGGCCTGGCGGAGCAGCCCGGAAAAATCCATGTGGCCATTGAGGATAACGGCATGGGCATGGATGGGGAAAAGGTGCGTTTCTACAACCAGAGGGATGTGGAATGGGTCGGGGAGAAAGGCATTGGCCTGGCCAATGTGTTTGAGCGCATCCAGCTCTATTATGGGAAAGAGGGGTCTTGGCATATCAGCAGCATAGAAGGCGTGGGGACGATTGTGGAGCTTTTAATTCCCATCCTGGAAAAAAGTTGACAGTATGGAAGGTGAGAGCATGAGAATAGTGATAGTGGAAGACGAGAAGCTGATTCGGGAAGGCCTGGCGGAAATGATAAAAAAGGACACGGGGCATATGGTGGTGGCAGAGTGCAGGAATGGCAGGGAGGGAATCGAGATAATCCCGGCCTGCAGCCCGGATTTGGTGATTACCGATATCCGCATGAATGATATGGATGGCCTGGAAATGCTCACAGCCCTCCGCAGCATGGGGGAAAGGGTGCCCAGCATCATTATCAGCGGCTATTCTGAGTTTGAGTACGCCAGGCAGGCCATGCGCCTGGGGGTGGAAGAATACTTGCTTAAGCCTGTATCCATAGATGTCCTGCAGGAAACCTTACAACGAATTGAACGGAAGCTGTCAGCCCAGCGGAAACGGATGGTAAAGCCTCCGGGAAGCTACATGCGGGAATATTTTTTCGGCAGCGATTCGGAGAAGCGGGAAGCAGGGAGGGCGCTGTCTATGATTTTCCCGGAGGAAGAGGGGAAAGCTTTTGGCGTGCTCTTAGGGTATTATGGGGACGCAAGGACGGGCGCCATGAAGGAGCGGGAATTCCTGCTGCACAATGTGGAGAGCCAATTCCCTCAGATTGATTTCTTAGAGGCCTGGAATGAGCAGATGCATTTTAAGGTGGTGGTCTTAAAGGGGAAGCGGGAAGACGCAGAGGGCTTTCTGCGCGCATTTGACGACATGCTGGAATACGATTGCCAGAGGAAGGGGCAGGAGACGCCCTGGGGGGTTGATTTCTGTGAGAAAATCCAAGAATGGGGCCAGGCTTTTTGGAATGACGAGAAGGCGCTGTCTGTCTGCCTTGCCCTAGGCTGCAGTAGGGTGGTGCGCGCTTGGGAGGCCTTTGGCAGGAATGCTAAGGGATTTGACTACCCTATGCAGACGGAGAAGAAAATTATGTCGGCCTTAGGCGCTGGAGACAAGGTTAAGGCAAAGGCGGGGATTGAAGAGTTTTTTGGCCAAGTGGCTGATAAGGAGCATGATGCGGAAGAAATCCGCCATAGCCTGGTCAAGCTGATGTCCAACATGTCAGACATGGCCAAGGAGGTGAACCAGAAAGCCTTTGAGGATTTGCGGAAGAAGGATTACATGAAGGAGATGCTCCATGTCTATACCATCCGAGAGATGGAAGAAATCCTGGTGAAGGCGAGCCAGGCTATTTGCGATAAGAAAGACAAGGATGGGATTGGCAATTATACGATTAATCGGACGCTGGAGTACATACGCAACCACTATAAGGAGGGAATCAGCTTAGAGAAGGCGGCAGAGGGCCTGAATATTACGCCGGAATACCTGAGCATGCTGTTTAAGCGGGAAATGGGGATGAATTTCTCCATCTTCTTGAAGGAATTCCGGATTAGCCATGCCAAGCGGCTGCTGCGAGAGACAGACATGAAGATTTATGAAGTGGCGCAGGAATGCGGCTACAGCAATTCCAATTATTTTGCAAGGATATTCAAAGAGGTGACAGGCGTGTCCCCTGCGGAATACCGTTAATGGGAGGGTTATGGGAAAGAGATTTTTGGCAAATTCGATTCTGATACTTTTTATTTTGGGGATGGCGGGGTGCGGCAAGGAACCGGAAGAAGAGAAGAAGGAGCAGAAGGAGGAGCTGCTGCTTTGGTCTTATTATGAGACAGAGGCGCAGAAGGAGGGGCTTGACAGGCTGGTAAGTGGCTTCAATAGCTCCCAGAGCTCCCAGAGCGTATACAGCATCTCCTGGGAGTATGTGCCAATGGTGGATTTCGTGAAACGGCTTTCCATCGCACTCTCTTCTGACAGTTTGCCGGATTTGGTGCTTTTAGACAACACGGACATGGAGAGCCTGATTAAGAGCGGGCTTTTGGAGGATGTGACAGAGCAGCTCCAGAGCCGGGTGTTCGTGGACAATTACTATAAAGAAGTATGGGATTCTGTGGAGTACGGCGGGAGGTATTACGGCGTGCCTTTTAGCTGCAACAATACGGTCATCCTCTACAATAAGCAGATGTTCCGGGAAGCGGGCGTAAGCGTTCCTGTTACTTGGGAGCAGTTCCGGAATGCGGCGAAGGCTCTGACCAAGGAGGAGGGGGATTCCCATTATGGGTTTGCCATGTCAGCCTTCAGCGGGGAGCAGGGCGCTTCCCAGTTCATGCCTTGGATTTTTGCCACAGGGGCTACGGCAGACAATCTGGCAGACGAAAGGGGCGTACATGCCTTTGAGCTGCTAGAGGAACTCTTAGAGAGCGGCAGCATGCCCCATGACTGCATGAACTGGTCCCAGAATGACGTCACCAGGGTCTTTGTGGAGCGAAAAGCGGCCATGATTGAGAACGGCCCTTCCGCTTTGCCTGAAATAGAGGCTTCCGGCATCGATTATGGCATCTTTTCCTTTCCGGCTTATGTGACCCAAGGCGTAATTGTGGGAGGCGAGAACTTGGCTGTCATCCAGGGGAAAAATGTGGATGGCGCCATTGCCTTTATGGATTATTACAACCAGGATCAGGTGATGGGGGAGATTTCCGAGATTATGTGGAACATCCCGCCTAAGAAGGAGCTGGCCAAGGCCTATGGGCAGCGGAATGAGGACATGGAGGCATTCGTCTCCCAGATGGAGGAAGGGGTCAGCAGGACCTCCGTGCCCAACTGGAGGGAGGTGCGCAGCGCCCTTTCCGAGAGCCTTTACCAGAGCTTCGGCAGCGAATATACGGCAGAGCAAATCTGGGAAGGCTATATTTCGGCTATAGGGAATGAGTGAGGGCAGGGTTAAAATTGGTTTAAGATATTGCTAGAAGTATAAATTATTATCCTATGAAAAGCCATTTGAAACGTGTATATTTATGATTGTATGCATTTTGGCATGCTTTGGGGATTTCCCCAAAAGGCATAATATTTTAGAAGAAGGAGGATTTAGCTATGAAGAGAGGAAAGAAAGTGTTCCAAAAGCTGTTGGCGGCTTTTCTGTCACTGGCGATGGCGTTTACCGGCGTGTCGTTCCAGGGGCTTGCGATGGCGCAGGCGGCAGAAGTGGAAGACGGGCTGATTCTGTATTATAACTTTGATTTGCAGAATAGCTATGCAACAGAAGTTCCGGATGTATCCGGAAATTTGAATGTAGCCCGTATCAAGAAAATGGATGGGGGAGAAGGAGGAAATTACTCCATTGACAAAGTGAATATTTATGGGCAGGAAGTGAAAGCCTTGAATCTGGCCGGAGGGTCAGATGGCTCCTACCTGCAGCTCCCAGATGGGATATTAAAAGATTGCGAATCCATGACCATCAGCATGTGGGTGAAGCTTTCCACAGACAATGGGTATCAGAGGATTTGGGATATTGGAAGCAATCAGTCAGAGTACATCTATTTGATTTCAGACGGTGCGAACGATGGCTTTGTCGGGTATGCGTCTGCCATTACCAAGTCTGGGTGGAGCAATGAAAAGGGCGTCCAGAAGGGCGCAAACATTGATAAGAATCGTTGGGTGCTGACGACAGTTGTTATGGATGGCTCTAAGATGTCCTTGTATGAGAATGGCAAGCAGATTGGGTCAACGGTAGATACCGGAATTAAGGTGAACGAGTTAGGGAATACCACGAATAACCTTATCGGCCTTGGCCAGTTTGACCAGCCGCCTACCACAGGCCAGTTTGCAGAGGTGAAGATTTACAACAAAGCCTTGACAGCAGAGGAAGTAGGCGCAATGTATACTGCGACAGAGGCAGATTTCGTGGAGGCAGATAAGGCTGAATTAGAATTAAAAGGGATGGACGCAGTTACAGAGGATTTTGAGCTGCCGTCTGCAGGGGCAAACGGATCTTCCATTACCTGGAAAAGCGATAACGGCGCAATCGTAATTGAGGGCAGCACTGCCAAGGTGACCAGGCCTTCACAGGGTGCCCAAGACGCTCAGGTTAAGCTGACAGCAACCCTTGTCTGCGGGGAAGCAAGCAGCACAAAGGATTTCGAAGTGGTTGTAAAGGCAGAGTATGCAGATGGCTACATCGCTCAGCATGATGCTTTTGAGGCAATCCAGCAGCTTGGGGACTTGTCGTCTGTAACAGAGGATATTCCTCTTCCGGCACAGGGCAGCTTGGGCGCCGTGCTTACATGGAGTACAGATAATCCAGCCATTAAGATAGAAAATAACGTTGCCAAGGTGACAAGGCCTGCCGTTGGCGAGCAGAGTGCCACAGGCAAGTTATATGTGGATTCCGCTTATGGGACAGATGGAAAAGGAAGGCAGGAAATTAATGTAACAGTCCTTGCATATAAGGAAGCGATTGCCATTAAGAGTGTGGAAGAAGTGAATGTGACTACATTGGCAGGCCACAGCCCTTCCCTTCCGAACCTTGTGAAGGTTACATATTCGGACGATACGTCCAATAAGATGAAAGCGATTTGGCCTGATATTATAGAGCCATCCAAATATGCGGCAGCTGGCAGCTTTGTGGTAGAAGGCGCTATCGTAGGCGAGACAAATAAAGTGACAGCAAATATCACCGTTGTTGATGAAGAAGAAGTGGCGCAGTATGTAGTCTCTGAAAGCTTTGATTTGAATGATATCAGCTTGGATAAGATTGGGTCCAATGGCTCTATCCTGACCCAGAACCGCGACCGCGACCTGGTTTACTTAAAATTGCTGGACAACAAGCGTATGCTTTACAATTTCTACCATACCTTTGGGGAAGATGACGTAATTGCGGATGTACAGCCATTAGGCGGCTGGGATGAGCCAAGCGGCTTGCTTCGGGGTCATTCCACAGGGCACTATATGTCAGCCTTGGCGCTTGCGTATGCATCCACTGGGGATGAAGAGATTAAGGCGAAGCTGGATAATATGGTTAGCGAAATGAACCGCCTTCAGTCCAAATCCAAAGGGAATGCAGCAGATTTCAGCATTAAGGTTCCCGGAAACTTGGCTGGCAGCGTGAATCCATCTGTGTGGAGTACAAACCCGGAAGAATGGGGAGAAGGCTTCATCAGCGCTTATTCTCCAGATCAGTTTGGCTTGCTGGAAATTGGCGCCCCTTACGGATCTCCGGGAACTGGAATTTGGGCTCCTTATTATACCTTACATAAACTGATTGCCGGATTCTTGGACGCATATACTTATACGGGGAATGAGTTGGCATTGACAACTGCTACGAAGCTTGGGAAATGGGTATATAACCGCCTGAAAGTGCTTCCTCAGGAAAAATTGACAGAAATGTGGAATATGTATATTGCAGGCGAGTATGGTGGATTTAATGAATCGTTGGCACAGCTTTATATTTATACAAAAGACGATGATTTTTTGGCAGCGGCAAAGCTGTTTGACAATACGAATTTCTTTAACAAGTTAGAGAAAAATGTAGATAGCATAAGGGGCCTTCATGCAAATCAGCATATTCCGCAGATTGTGGGTTCCATAAAGATGTATGAGGCCACGGTGGCAGCAGGCAAACCAGAAATGAAATATTATAATGTCGCAAATAATTTCTGGCATATGGTCGTGTCCAGGTATGCGTATTCTATTGGAGGCGTAGGACTGAATGAAAAATTTGAGTCTCCTTATAAGCAAGCAGCCGGGATTAGCGGCGATAGAAACTGTGAGACATGTGCGGCATACAACATGATGAAGCTTACCATGAAGCTGAACAATTTCAATCCAGATGATGCAGAATACATGGACTATTATGAGAGAACCTTGTACAACCAGATTTTAGCATCCCAGACACCGAATGTGACCAATAATATGCACAATGGAACGACTTATATGCTTCCAATTGGGCCTGGCGCGGTTCGTGATTTTGGGAATGATTATTATTCCTTCTCTTGCTGCCATGGCACAGGTATGGAGAACCATGTAAAATATCAGGAGGCAGCTTACGCAAAGACGGCGGATACCTTATATGTAGGCCTGTACCTTCCTTCCACGGTTGCTTGGGATGAGAAGGGGGTGAAGGTTGTGCAGGAGACAGCCTTCCCATCAGAAACCACAAAATTAACCGTATCTGCCATAGAAGGAAAGGCAGCCCAGAACTTTAATATGAAGCTGCGCATTCCTTATTGGGCGACCAAAGGATTTACGGTAAAAGTAAATGGAGAGGTGAAAATCAGCAATCCGGAAATCAGCACCTATGCAGCCTTGGAAAATATCAAGGCAGGCGATGTGATTGAAATTTCCATGCCATGGACTTTCCATTTGGATAAGACGCCGGATAACATTGGCACTACCCAAGTGGCTAGCGTTATGTATGGCCCATTCGTAATGGCAGCACAGAACAGCAGCAAGGATTGGAAGACTCTGGTTGTATCCAAGAACTTGGAGGATTCTATTTCTGAAGTGACGACAGATAAGAATGGATTCCCCGTATTTACAGCAAAGGGCTTCAATTTTGCTCCTATGTTTGCGCCGCAGTATGCAACGGAAGCATACCATGCATATTTCAAGGTAATTGAGACAAATGATGACGGCAGCAACTGGTATGAGGTCAAGCTTACGAATTCCTCCCCAAGCAGTGGAGAATTTGGAGTGAATGCAACTATGGTGAAAGAAGGCGAGAGCCTTGTAATCACAGCAGCCCCGAAGGACGGCTATATGGTGAAATACCTCATTGTCAATGGGAAGGCAGTTCAGATTGGGGAGGACAATACGTATACCATTCCGAATGTAAGCGCTGATATCAATATAGAAGGAAGCTTCCGTAAAATTGATGCGCCAGTGTCAGATCCAGCACATTTGGAATACACAGCAGAAGTCTTTTCCGATTATACAGCTAGCTGGGAAAAGCTGGAAGGGATTAAGTCAGATTGGGAGCCCACCAAGTCAAATGATGGAACCGGAAAAGGCTGGGGGAACTGGTCACAGGAAGCTGGCAGCGTACATTACGTGCAGTATGACTGGGATATCCCTGTAAGCATAGATAAATTTGAGCTTTTCTGGTATGATGACGGCGGCGGGACCAGGGTACCGGCTAGCATCCAAATCCTCTATAAGGACGAAAATGGAAGCTGGCAGGAAGCTAAGATGAATGAGAAGCTGGAAGACGTTGTTGCAATTGACAAATACAATACCATTACGTTTGACAAGATTAAGACCTTTACAGTAAGGCTGAATCTGGTTGTGCTGCAGGGATCCGCAGCAAATGGCATTTACCGCTGGAAAGTAAGCGGCCCAAGCGAGAGCGGCGAGCCGGAAGAGATATACAAGGGAGGCCTTGAAGAGGCCATTGCCGATGCGGGCAATTTAAAAGAGCAAGATTACACTGCAGACAGCTGGAGCAAGCTCCAGACAGCCTTTAGTGCAGCCAATGCCGTGAACGACAACAAAGACGCCACCCAGGCGCAGGTAGACGACGCAAGGAAAGACTTGCTGAACGCCATTAAGGAATTGGTTAAGATTCCAAATCCTGTAAAAGTAGACAAGACAGCCCTTGTGGCGGCTATTGCCGATGCAAGCAAGAAGGTTCAGAAAGATTATACTGCAGACAGCTGGAGCAAATTCCAGGCAGCCCTTGCGGCAGCGAATGCGGTAAACGGCAAGGGAGAGGCCACCCAGGCAGAGGTAGACAAGGCAGCCAAGGATTTGCAGGATGCCATCAAAGCCCTGCAGAAGGCTCCTGTAGTTTCAGAGAAGCCTGGAAAGGCAGCCTCTGTAAAAGCCCTCTGGTCAGGCAAGAAGAATGTCAAGGTTACTTGGAAGAAAGCCACAAAGGCCACAAAGTATGTTGTGTACCGTTCCTACAGCAAGAATGGGAAGTATACGAAGCTTGGCACTACGACAAAGCTGGCGTACACAGACAAAAAAGCTACGCCAGGCAAGACGGCCTATTACAAGATACTCACATACAACGGTTCGGTGAAGGGCTCCTACAGCAGCATCAGCAGCGCTTATATCTTAAAGGCTCCTGCAAGCCTGAAGGTAAAGGTGTCCAAGAAGAACATCACCGTGTCCTTTGCGAAAGCCTCAAAGGCTTCCGGCTATGAGATTTATACCGCCGCCAAGAAAAATGGCAAGTACAAGAAAGTTGCTGACTTGAAATCCGCCAAGACCGTGAAGAAGGTCTTCAAGAACCAGAAGAAGGGCGCCCATTATTATAAGGTGAGGGCGTACAAGAAGAGCGGCTCGAAGAAAACCTACACAGATTTCAGCGCAGTGAAAAGCGGGAGAGTGAAGTAAATAAACGGGTGTGGCGGCAAGCTCGCAGCCATGCAGGCGGCAAATGCCTGAAAGGGCATAGCCAGTCGTATCAATAGAGGGAAAGCCCCGCCGGGTTTTGGCGGGGCTTTCCCTCTGTGATTTTAGCAGAAAAGAATTCGCCGATATAACCTAATGAGTGGTAGTCGAAATTTTGTTTAAAATAATGCTATTTCCATAAATTGTTATCCTATATTTTCCTTTTATAATCATGTATACTAACAGTAGCCCCACGATTGGCTGAAGAATATGCCAGTCATAGCCCATTTGTAAAGGGTGGGGTAAGCAGCCGTTTTCCCATTTGTCAAAAATGTTTAGCATTTTTGAATAAATCCCTTCTTTTAAAATAGGCTCTCATGCTACCTTTCGCATGGGAGCCTAAAAAATTAATAAAATTTGTTTGCTATGTGTTGAAGTTACGAGAGCAAAGCATATTTTATGGCATTTATATTTATGGAAGAGAAAAAAAGTGCAAATAAAAGTAAAAAATTTACATTTTTTCTTTAAGACAAATATGCTATGATATTTTATGTGATAAGCAATCACCAAAAATGCACAACATTTTTGAATAAATCCCTTCTTTTATAAGAACAGAAGCCTTTGCCTGCGAAATGGCGAAGGCTTCTGTTTTTATTGCTTCGGCGGTAAAAATATCGACGGATTTTACGCAGAATAAATTTTCACTGCAAGGCGGATTTTCGACGGCGTAGCGGTGACTGCGACTAGAAAATCCAATGCAGCAGATGGAAATTTAGGCAAGTAAAAACTTCGATATTTAACCGCCGCAGTAATATCAGGAAAAACAGCATGTAAAATACCTATACACGCTCCCCCTATTTCTGCTATAATAAAAAGCAAGCATACAGCCCAAATTACAGAGTCGATGTAGCCACATAGATAAATCGCACATAAAAATAACACGAAGAGGTGTCTGTCCCATGAAAAAAAGAACCCAACATTCCCCCAAGCGTCCCCCATGCTTCATAGCCCTGGCCTTAGCCTTGGCTTTGATGGTTTCGTCCCTGCCCTTTACGTCTATCCCCCTCGTGCATGCGGAGCCGGAGGACGGCCTAATCCTATACTATGACTTTAATCTGCAGAACGCTAATTCCACGATTATCAGCGACGCTTCCGGAAGCCAGAATTCCGGCGAGCTGAAAAATGTGAACGGCAAGCTGGAAGGCGCTTATTCCATTGAAGAGGTGGAGATTTACGGAAGGCCTGTCCATGCGCTGCATTTGGCCGGTGGGGCGACCGGCGCATATTTGCAGTTTCCGAATGGTATTTTATATGGAAATGGGGCGGTGACCATCAGCGCTTGGGTTAAGCTGGCTTCCAACAGCGCATACCAGAGAGTTTGGGATTTCGGCACAGGCCAGGATAAGTATATTTACCTTCTGTCCGATGGGCGGAATGCAGGCTTTGCGGGATACGCCTCCGCCATCACTACCAACGGCTGGACCAATGAGAAAGGAATCCAGAAGAGGGACAACATTGACAAGAACCGCTGGGTGCTTACCACTCTTGTGATGGATGGCGCAAAGATGACCTTGTATGAAAATGGGGAGCAAATTGGGAATACAGTAGATACCGGAATCCGCTTAGAGGATTTGGGCGTCACGACGAATAATTACCTGGGGTATGGACAGTTTTCGGAAAACCCCACCTTAGGTTGGTTTGCCGAGGTGAAAATTTATAATAGGGCTTTGTCTGGGGATGAGGTAAAGTCCATGTATTATGTGGACGATGCAGGCATTGTGTCGGCAGACAAGGCCGACTTGGATATGGGGGACTTAACCGCAGTGGCAGAGGACATTGAGCTGCCCACTACAGGGATTAATGGATCCGCCATTTCCTGGACTTCCAAAAACAGGGCCGTTTCCATCCAAGGGAATCGGGCAAAGGTGTCTCGCCCTGCCCAGGGGAAGGCAAGCATCAGCGGCGCCATCACGGCTGAGATTACCTGCGGCGGGGCGTCTGCGCAGAAATCATTTCCTGTGACGGTGCTTCCTGAATATACAGACAGGCAAGTGGTGGAACACGATGCAGAAGCTATCCAGGAGGCGGTGGGCGATTTGTCTGCGCTGACGGAAGATAGAATCCTGCCCACACAAGGCGAATGGGGCTCTTCCATCCGTTGGAGCAGCGATAACCGCGCCCTCACGGTCGCATTAGGCCTTGCAAAGGTGACAAGGCCCAATGTGGGGGAACAGAGCGCACAGGGGAGCCTACAGGCCACGGTGGCATACGGCAAGGAACAAGAGAAGGTAGAGATAAAGTTCCTTGTGCCTCCGTATCGGAAATCTGTGGCTGTAAAAGAAACGGAGAAAATCGCAGTGGAGACCCTTCTGGGTGACAGCCCCTCCCTGCCCCATTATGTCAGGGCCACTTATTCAGACGGCTCTGTGCGGAAATTAAAAGCTGTCTGGCCGGACAAAATCAATGCAGACTATTCTTCGCCTGGGCATTTCACGGTAGAGGGCTCCCTTGTGGGGGAAAAGGCGAAAGTTGCTGCAGAGGTGACAGTTGTGGAAGGGGAGAATGCGCCGAAAGAAGCGGTGGCAGAAGGCTTTTCCCTGCAGGATGCCACCTTGGACAAAGTTGGGGCAAACGGTTCCATCCTGACACAGAATCAGGAACGGGCGTTGGAATACCTAAGGTTCTTGGATGAAAAGCGCATGCTCTTTAATTTCTATCAAACCTTCGGCCAGGAGGAGAAGCTGCAAGGAGTGGAGCCTTTAGGGGGATGGGAGGCGCCGGATGGGCTGCTCCGCGGCCATTCCACAGGGCGGTATCTGTCCGCTCTGGCTGCCGCCTATGCTTCTGTGGGCGATGAAGGGCTGAAAGGGAAGCTGGATTGGATGATTCATGAGCTCCGCAGCATGCAGCTGCTTTCCAAAGGGAGTCCCCAGGAATTTGCTTCAAAAGGCGTGGATCAGACATTGTGGAGCCGGGACTGTTCCATCTGGGGGGAGGGGTACCTTGGCGCTTATCCGCCGGACCAATTTGCGTTATTGGAGCAGTATGTGCCTTATGGGCGGATTTGGTCGCCTTATTATACGATGCATCAATTGCTGGCAGGGCTGTTAGACGCCTATGCTTATGCAGGGAATGAAGAGGCGCTGGACTGTGCCAGGGATTTGGGCAGGTGGATTTGCCGGCGGTTAGGAGCCTGTGACAAGGAGCAGCTTTCTAAAATGTGGGAAATGGAGACTTCCGGAAATTATGGCGGCTGCAACGGTTCCTTGGCAAGGCTGTTCCTCTATACTGGCGATATGGAATTTTTAGAAGGGGCAAAGCTGTTTGACAATACCACTTTTTTCCATAAAATGTCTAAAAATTTGGATGACATTGCAGGGAAGCAGGCAATCGCCTATGTGGCTCAGGCAGCCGGCGTCCTGGAAGTATATGGGGCCACTCTGGCTTCTGGCAGCCCGGAAGCAGATTACTATGACATAGCAAAGAATTTTTGGGATTTGGCGGTGTCTAGGTACTCCTATTCTACTGGAGGCATAGGGAAGGAGCGCCGGTTTACAGAGGGCTACCAGCTTGCAGTCAATATTTCAGGCAGCGATAATTGCGAGACTTGCGTGGCATACGACATGCTGGAACTCACCAGGATGCTGAACCAATATAATCCCGATTGCGCCGAATATATGGATTATTATGAGAGGACGCTGTACAACCAAGTCCTGCCCTCCCAGCTGTCTGAAACCGCAAGCGCAACGCATAGCGGGATAGCCAATTCCATTCCCATCAGCCCTGGCGGGCATCGCTCTTATAGCGGGGATTACAAATCATTTAGCTGCTGCCATGGCGCCGGCATGGTGAGCCATGTAAAATATCAAGAGGCTGCGTATTGCAAGACGGCGGACACGCTGTATGTGGGGCTGTACCTGCCTTCCTCTGTGGAATGGCGGGAGAAAGGCGTGAAAGTGGTTCAAGAGACAGAGTTTCCCTCGGAGACAATGCGCCTTACCGTGTCATCTCTGTCGGGCATGGAAGCGGAGGGCTTTCAGATGAAGCTGCGGGTGCCCTATTGGGCTGAAAAAGGGTTTGTCGTTAAGGTGAATGGGAAGGAAGCGGTAAAAGACCCGGAGGCCAGTTCCTATGTCTCCTTGGAAAATATACAGCCAGGAGATTTGGTGGAAATTAAAATGCCTTGGGCAATCCATTTGGATAAAACGCCGGACATGATTGGGATGTCTGCGGTGGCGAGCCTGATGTACGGCCCCTTTGTCATGGCGGCCAGGGGCAGCAGCAAGGATTGGAAAACATTGATTCTGTCGGAAAATTTAGAAGAATCTTTTCAGGCATCTACAGATTTGGCCAATGGATTTCCTATCCTGGCTGGGAAAGAGGAGTATTTCCAGCCATTGTTTGCTCCGGAATATGCCAAAGGCAGCTACCATGCTTATTTTAAAGCTATTACCGTAGTGGAAGGGAAGAGCATATGGCATCAGGCAAAGGCGGTTAACACTACTCCCAAAAGAGGAGAGGTCACGCTAAGCGCCGATATGGTAAAAGATGGGGATGAGCTTGTGGTCATGGCGTACCCCAAGGAAGGGTATCGGGTAAAGAGTCTTTTCATCAACCAGGAGAAAGCGTGGATTAAGGCAGACAATACCTATATTATAAAAAATGTGGAGAGGGATTTAGAGATTATTGTGAGTTTCTGCCCCATCAAGGCGCCTGTGCCAGACCCGGCGCATTTAGAGTATCGGGCGACTGCATATTCCGATTATACAGCGGAATGGGAATACCTGAATGGGATGAAGGTGAATTGGGAGCCAGAGAGCTCCAATCAAGGCCGCATAGGGCTGGGATGGGGAAACTACTACCAGTCGCCGGGCAGCGAGCATTTTGTCCAGTATGAATGGGATACAGAAGTGTCCATGAACCGATTTGAGGTGTATTGGTATGATGATGCGAACGGCACCCGGATACCAGGCAGCATAAAGATTCTGTATTGGGATGAAAAGGAAGGCTGGCAGGAAGCGAGGATGCTGTCCGAGTATCAGGATGTGATTAAGATAGATAGGTACAACACAATCCATTTTGAGAAAATCACCACTACGGCCGTAAGGCTGGTCATGACAGTGTTGGACGATGCAGGGGCGAATGGCATTTACCGCTGGAAAGTGAGTTTGGAAGAAAATTAAAAAAGTTGAAAAAACTTGTTGACAAATGGAAAATTTTCTAGTAAAATAATTATTGCGTTACGGCGCAAATGACAATTTTATATAGAAAATGTCAGTTCGGAGAAGTACTCAAGAGGCCGAAGAGGCGCCCCTGCTAAGGGTGTAGGTCGGGTGACCGGCGCGAGGGTTCAAATCCCTCCTTCTCCGTTCCATTTTCAAAAAATAAAATTGTTATTTTTTTGAAAAAAGCTGTTGACAAATATGATTGAGTGTGATAAGATATAGAAGTTGTCGCACTGAGAGGACAGCACAAGACCTTGACAACTGAACAGTGAAATAACCTTGAAAGATTCTAAGAGTTCCTAC
>CAOKUK010000018.1 GCA_948472595.1 uncultured Eubacterium sp. | reverse complement strand
TTTTGTGTGGGTCTTTTAATTATACTGTTTTTTGCTTGTAATTGGGGGGGGTTCTTGTGCAATGCCCGCCGCCCCTTGCAATGCGCTTATTCTTGCTCTTTCTGTGGCAGCGTGAACCAGAACTCCACCCCGTCCGGCAAGTTTTCTACGCCGCATTTCCCATTCTGCATGGTAATCACGCTCTGGACGATATAAAGCCCAAGCCCCACATGGGAGAAAGCGTCCGCCTCTTTTTTCTTGGTGGTGAAGAAACCGTTCCAGATTTGCTCCAGCTGTTCTTGGGGGATGGGCTGGCCGGAATTGTAGACGCCCACCCGGATGTCCGACTTCTGCTTGCGCAGTGTGAGGCGGATGTGCCCGCCCATTTCCGTGTGCTCGAAGGCGTTCATCATATAGTTGTTTATGGCCTGCTCAATGTACTCCCGGTCGCCGCAGATAAGGCAATGCTCTTCCAGGAACACGTCCATATGCAGCATTTTCTTCTTAATCAGGCCGTCGTATTTCATGACGGCGTATTCTAAGATTTCCTTCATGTCCAAAGTTTTCTGCATCATGTTTTCCATCTGGCGGTCAATGGTGGACATATTTAAAAGCCCGCTGACCATATTGGAGATTTTGGCGATTTCCTCCTGGATAGAGGACAGGTAATACTCTCGGTCGTCCTCCCCGGCATAGGCAATCATTTCCGTTTGGCTGGAAATGACAGCCAAAGGAGTCTTTAACTCATGGGAAATGTTTGCGATAAAATCCTTCTGCAGCTTGTCCCGGCGTTCCTGCTGGACGTTCTGCTGGATGAACTGCTTGCGGTTCCCCTCTATCTGCCCCAGGCTTTGCTGGAACTGGTCTGCAATCTGGTTCAGGCTTACGGCAAGACGGGTCGCCTCCTCATATTCCGCATCCTCGTTTGCGCGTTTCTTGAAATCCTTGGCGCAAATCCGCTCCGCCACAAGAGCCAGACGTTCTATGGGTTTGGAGAACTTCCGGGAAATTTGCCATATGGCGAAAAAGCCGAACAGGAGCAGTATGCCCACAATGCCGAAAAGGAATTGGGCAGTGATAGTTCCGCCATTGCCCCGTATGGGGGTATCCTTGATGACAATGTAGTAATCGACGCCTTTTTGGGTGATAATGCCGCGCAGCTTGGTGGCTTCCTGCAGCTTGCTGTCTCGGTGGATGATGTCAGGCGTTCGGGAGAAAGCGTCCAGCTTTGACGCTATATTTCGATTCACATAAAATTCCGATGGTTTTCTCGTGGTGTAGATAGGGTTCATGTTCTGGTCCGCAATGTTGAAAGTTATATTTTCATTTTCGTATACGGCAAATGCAGAGAAGTCATCCTCCTCCAGGCTTCCCAAATCCAAGTCCTGGATGTCCAGGTAGGCATTGGAAATCTGCTTATCTTTTATCCAGTTGTAATAAATGGGGAAAAATACAAAATAGAGCAGCAAGTAGCATACGGAAAGCGTAACCAGGAAAATGCCCTGCGATAAGAACAGCCATCCCCTAATCTTTTTTTTCATTCCCTTTCACCTCAAAGCAATAGCCTACGCCGTAGACTGTCCGTATGTAGGAGGTGTCGCCCAGCTTCTTGCGCAGCTGTTTCACCAAGGTGTCCACGGTGCGGATATCCCCTACGTATTGGTAGCCCCAAATGTCGTCTAAAATGTTGTCTCTGGTGAGGACAGTTCCCTGGTGCTTGATGAACATTTGAAGGAGCTCAAATTCCTTCGGCGTAGTCTCTATGAATTTATTGTTGATATATACTTTTTGCGCCTTGCTCTCAATCCGTATGTCCCCTGCATAGAGGCAGTCCTGCCCATGGCCGAGGCGCTTTAGCACAGCTTCGATGTGCACCTTTACAATGGAGAGTGTATAAGGCTTTACGATATAGTCGTCAGCGCCGTAGGAGAAGCCTTTGAGCTGGTCTTCCACATCCTCTTTGGCTGTCAGAAGGATGACAGGCACATTGGAGCGCATGCGGATTTGCTTGAGCACCTCGAAGCCGTCGGCAAAGGGGAGCATGATATCTAAGAGGATAATGTCAATCTCCCCATTGTGCGCCGTGAACTGCTGGATGCCGTCTAAGCCGTTGGAGGCTTTGAGGACATGGTAGTGGTTCATGGTGAGGTAGTCAGACAAGGTCTTTAGTAATTTTGCTTCATCTTCAATGATTAAAACCGTTGTTTTTTCCATGGGTACTTCTTTCATTCTATAAGAAAGGATTGGTAGTTTCAATAAAAATCCTGAGTTATTATACCCAAAAATTGTGATGGAAATTTGAAACTTTGTAAATTGTAATAACCTAAAAATTGCTGGGAAAGTGGGAAAACCCCTTTTCTTTTTGGGCAAAAGGGGATATAATAAGCGGCAGGAAGTGCTGTGCCGGCGCTTTCTGGATACAGTGAAACTTATAATATATGGAGAAGAAGCCTATGGCATATCAGATTATTACAGACGGTTCTTGTGATTTGGGAGAAGAGAGGGCGAGGCAGGCAGGGGTTCGGGTCGTGCCTTTTTATGTGACTTTTGACGGGCAATCCTATCAGAAGGAAATTGAGGAAATCAGCGTCAGGGAGTTTTACCAGGAGATGGTGGACCATCCGGATAAATTCCCCAAGTCTTCCCTGCCATCCGTGCAGGATTATGTGGAGGCGTTTACCCCCTACGCCCAAGAGGGCAAGGACATTATCTGTCTGTGCATCACCACGAAATTCAGCGGCTCTTATAATTCGGCTAAGACGGCTGCGGATTTGCTGGCAGAGGAGTACCCAGAAGTGCGGATTCAGGTGATTGACACGATGGTGAATACGGTGCTCCAGGGGATTTTGGTGTTAGAGGCCGCCAGGATGCAGCGGGATGGCCTGTCCTTTGACGAGGCAGTGGCTGCCATAGAGAGGATTAAGGGGACGGGGCGCATTATCTTTACTGTGGGGAATTATGAGTACCTGATCCATGGGGGGAGGATTGGGAAGGTCATGGGGACAGCGGCCTCCACCTTGGGGATTAAGCCGCTGATTATGCTCAAAGAGGGAGAGATTTTCCCTACGGGGATTACCAGGAGCCGCAAGAAGGGGATGGCGCGCCTGATTGAGCAGACAAAGGCTCATTTTGGGAAAATAGGGGAATCCCCGGATGGCTACCGCATTGTGGTGGGCTATGGGTATGATTACGAAGAGGCTGTGGGGTTCCGGGATCGGCTGGAGGCTTCCCTAAAGACCTATTCTAATTTTGGGAAAGTGGACATTTTCCAGATTGGAGCCACCATTGGGGTCCATACAGGGCCATACCCGATAGGGCTTGGATTGATAAAAAAGTATAAATAAAAAACGACAGAAATCTGCCGGAGATTGCTGGAGGTTGACATGCAGATAATCATAGTGGGTTGCGGAAATGTAGGCGCAACCTTGACGGAGCAGTTGAGCAAGGAAGGCCATAATATCACCGTGATTGACACGGACGCCCAGAGGGCAGAGAGCGTGGCCAACCGCTTTGACGTGATGGGCGTGGTGGGGAACGGCGCAAGCTTTAATGTGCAGAATGAGGCGGGGATTGAGGATGCGGACTTATTGATTGCAGTGACCACTTCAGATGAGCTGAACCTGCTGTGCTGCCTGATTGCCAGGAAGACAGGGGGGTGCAATACGGTCGCCAGGGTGCGCAACCCCATTTACAACCGGGAAATTGCCTATATTAAGGAAGAGCTGGGGCTGTCCATGGTCATTAACCCAGAATATGCGGCGGCCAGCGAGATTGCCCGCCTCTTAAAGTTCCCCTCCGCCATTAAGGTGGACACCTTTGCCAAAGGCCGGGTGGAGCTTTTGCAGTGCAAGATTGGCGAAGGCTCCGTGCTGAGCGGGCAGCCGCTGACCTATATTTCAAGCGGGCTTCATTGCGATGTGCTGATTTGTTCTGTGGAGCGGGGAGAGGAAGTCTATATCCCCTCGGGAAATTTCACGCTGCGGGAGAAGGACGTGATAACCGTGGTGGCCTCTTCGAAGAAGGCCAATGAGTTCTTCCGAAAAATCGGGATGGCCACCAACCGGATAAAGAACTGTATGATCATAGGCGGCGGGGAGACCACCTACTATCTGGCCAAGCAGCTGCTGCCTATGGGAATCGGCATTAAGATTATTGAGCAGAACAAGGAGCGGTGCGATGAGCTAAGCGACCTCTTGCCCCAGGCAATGGTTATCCATGGGGACGGGACGGAGCGCAACCTGCTCTACGAGGAGGGGCTCTTGCAGGCTCATTCCTTTGTGTCTTGGACGAGCCTGGACGAGGAGAACATCATGCTGAGCCTCTTTGCCCAGAGCGTCTCCAAGGCGAAGACCATCACCAAGGTACATAGGATTGATTACGATGAGATTATAGACAAGCTGGATTTGGGGAGCGTGCTGTATCCGAAGAACATTACGGCGGAGTACATCCTCCAGTATGTCCGCGCCATGCAGAATTCCATCGGCAGCAATGTGGAGACGCTGTACCGGCTCATTGACGGCAAGGCGGAGGCTTTGGAGTTCCGGGTGCGGGAGCGCTCCGAGCTGGTGGGCGTTCCCTTGAAGGAACTGGAGCTTAAGGAGAACGTGCTGATTGCCTGCATCAGCCGCCGGGGCGTCATCATCACCCCTGGCGGGCAGGACACCATTGAGGTGGGGGACACCGTGGCGGTGGTGACGACGAACCAGGGCTTCCATGATTTGCGGGATATCTTGAAATAGGCAGGGGGGATGGACGATGAATTATTCAATTATTCGCTATATTCTTTGCCGGGTATTGGAATTTCAGGCCATATTCCTGGCGCTTCCCTGCCTGGTGGCAGTCATCTACAGGGAACGGCAGGGATGGGCCTATGCCGCAGTGCTGGCAGGCTGCCTGCTGCTCGGGTTCCTTGGGAAATTAAAGAAGCCTGGGAGCAATGTGTTCTATGCCAGAGAAGGCTTTGTGGCAGTGTCTGCCAGTTGGATTGTCTTAAGTCTGACAGGGGCGCTGCCCCTGTTTTTCTCCGGGGAGTTCCCCTCCTATACGGATGCGCTGTTTGAGACGATATCCGGCCTGACCACTACAGGAGCCAGCATCTTAGACAGCGTGGAGGCCTTGTCCAAGTGCAACCTGTTCTGGCGCAGCTTCACCCATTGGATTGGCGGCATGGGCGTGCTGGTGCTGATTTTGGCGGTGCTGCCCTTGGCAGGCGGCTATAATATGCACCTGATGCGCGCGGAAAGCCCGGGCCCTACGGTTGGGAAGCTGGTGCCTCGGGTAAGGCATACGGCCAGGATTCTATATGAGATGTATATCTTCCTGACCCTTGTGCAGGTAGCCCTTTTGCTGGTGACGGGGATGTCGCCCTTTGAGGCGCTGACCCTGTCCTTTGGCACGGCAGGAACCGGGGGGTTTGGCGTGTTGAATGACAGCATTGCCAGCTATTCCGTGGCGTCCCAGGCGATTATCACGGTTTTCATGATACTGTTCGGAATCAATTTTAATGTATACTATCTGGTATGGTGCAAAAAGCCCGGGCAGGCGCTGCGCCATGAGGAGATGCGGTATTACCTGGGGATTATTTTCGGGGCCATCCTGCTGATTACCATCAATGTCAGGGACGGCTTTTCCTCCTTGCTGGAGGCGGCGCACCATGTGGCCTTTCAGGTGGCGTCCGTGATTACGACTACCGGGTATTCCACCGCAGATTTCAACCAGTGGCCGGAATTCTCCAAGTTTGTCCTGGTGCTTTTGATGTTCTGCGGCGCCTGCGCAGGCAGCACGGGGGGCGGGATTAAGGTCTCCCGGGTTGTGATCATGATGAAGCTGGTGAAGAATGAGCTGTCCCATTTAATCCACCCCAAGCGCGTGCGCCAGGTGCATTTTGAGCAGCATGTGGTGGGCAAGGACGTGCTGCGCTCCATTTCCGTGTTTTTTATTGCATACATTTTAATTTATGGGGCGTCTGCGCTTCTGATTTCCCTGGACAACTTGGATTTCACCACGAACTTCACTGCCGTGGCGGCCACGCTGAACAACATTGGCCCGGGGCTTGGGCAGGTGGGGCCGGCCAGCAACTTTGCCGTCTATTCCCAGCCCGCCAAGTATGTGCTGATGTTCGACATGCTGGCAGGGCGCCTGGAGCTGTTCCCGCTGCTGCTGCTGTTCACGCCGGCCACCTGGAAGAAGCGGTAAGCGGAAAGAAAGGTTCAAAGAGAATCATGCTATGGGGAATAAGAATCAAGGCCCCGCAGAATCAATGAAAGGAGCGCCGGGATGCGTCAGATGGAATTTAAAATGGAGCGGACAGGGCTTTTGAAGGAAGGGGATATCCTGCCGGTCACCGAGGGGAGGCTGCCCAGCTCTTATTATTATACTTTGGGGAAGGCTTATGCCATGTCGGCAAATTTTGGGTTTGGCGAGCGGCTGAAGTCCACGGAAGGGAAAGTGGTGAAAGTGCATGAGACGCCAAAGGGATTTTTTGTGACGGTGGAATTTGATGAGTGAGGTTATTGGCATAAATTTTGAAAAAAGTCTTGACTCCTACGTTACGTAATAGTTTATATTGAGGTTACCAAGCGAATGGAGGACACGCCAATGATGACAGTTCATGAAGTGAGCAAGCTTGCCGGAGTGAGTATACGCACTCTGCAATATTATGACAAAATCGGTCTATTGCATCCGACGGGATACACCGATGCGGGATACAGGCTGTATGACGATGCAGACCTGGAACGCCTTCAGCACATTTTACTGTTTCGCGAGTTGGAGTTTCCCCTGAAGGATATCAAGGAGATTATGAACAGCCCTGACTTTGACAGAAGCAAGGCATTGGATCAGCAGATAGAATTGCTGACGCTTAAGAAGGAACACCTGGATAACCTGATAAAGTTTGCGCTTGGAATAAAAATGTTAGGAGTGAAATACATGAATTTTTCAGCTTTTGACAGGAGCAAATTGGATGAGTACGCCAAACAGGCAAAGGAACAATGGGGAAATACGCCGGAGTATAAAGAGTTTGCAAAGAAGTCAAAGGGGAGGACGGAGGATGAGGATAAGCTTCTGGCTGACCGGTTCATGCTGTTCTTCCAAGAAGCCGGTGAGATGAGGGGCACGGATCCGGCGTCTTTTGAGGCGCAGGACTTGGTGAGAAGAATCCAGGATTATATCACGGAGAATCTGTATACCTGCTCCGACAAGATTCTGAGCGGGTTGGGAAAGATGTATGCCGGAGGCGGCGATTTTACAAAGAACATCGATGAATACGGCGGGGAAGGGACTGCTGAATTTGTCAACGATGCCATTCAGATTTACTGTAATCCCTGATTTTTAAGAAGGTTTGTTATTATCAATTTGGGGGCAGCGAATGATTACGTTAAAGAAATGTATCAGCAATCCAAAGGAATACCAATGCGGGACGCTTCCTCCCCATGCCAAAAAACTGGATGTGCCGGAAGCAATGGATGAAATGATGGGGAGGGCAGCGCCCATTGCCGTAGGATTATGCTTGGTGGTGGCGCTTACCGTATTTGTCAAATGTTATAGGAATCATACGATGGTGATTAATCTTTTTGCCGTTTTCGGCGGGTTTCTGCTGGGGGGCGCATTGCTTATCGTGCATGAGTGGCTCCACGCAATCGTCTATCCTTCTGAGGCAGATGTGGTAATCGGAAAATTAAAGGGGAGGCTTATTTTTGTGGCTTTGGCGTCTTATCCTTTAAAGCGGGCTCGTTTTATATTCATGTGTTTGCTGCCGTTTCTGCTGGGGATAATCCCCCTTTTCCTATTTATGGTTTCGCCGGCTGACAGGACGATATGGAATGGGCTCCTGTTTGGGATGGCGTGCATGGGGATGGTGTCGCCCTATCCGGATGCCTACCATGTTTATCTGGTTCTGAAACAGACAAAAGCGAAAGATGCCATTATGTTTTATGAAGATGGCGTCTATCGGATAGAAGGAACTTGACGCAGCAGTATATTTACCAGAAGGGGGTGCCTATCCATGTAGGTCAATGACAGTTTATTTTATACTTGCAGTTTGATAGAGTATATAGCCAGAAAGACAAAAAATACGAGATTTGATATTGTGAGCTGCTTGGGAGATGATTTGCAGCGTATTTATAATTACGCAGATGTTTTCCATTGTGAGTCAATGGAGAAGGCTGCAGATGATTTTATAAAACGGGATTCTATTGTAGATGGGAGTTATGGCAACATTGCAGGCTGTAAATATGCAGTTCCGGATTATTGGGATATAGGAGAGGTGTTTGCCCGATTAACAGAAGATTGTTATAAGGATATAATTGGCGGTTTGAAGGAGGTATACAATTCTTGGCTGGCTGAGAGCATTTTGAATTTTAATTCGGATTTGTATTACTAGTCTAGGGAATACATATTACTCCGGCGGTTAAATATCGCAACATCTTGCTTGCCCAAATCTCCATCTGCTGCGATATTTAACCGCCGGAGTAATAGCGCTTTGCTATAAAGAAGGAAAAGTGGTAGTGGTATAGGACGCTGTCTGTGGGAGGGAAAGAGGCATGGGGAATCTGCTCTGCGAGAGGAGGGAATCACATGGAATCAAGAGTGGCCATTATTGGAATTATTGTGGAGGAGCCTTCGTCCGTTGAAGCGCTGAACCAGCTCCTCCATGCGTATGGGGAATATATTATAGGCAGGATGGGGATTCCCTACCCTAAGAAAGGGATTAATATTATCAGCATCGCAGTGGATGCGCCCCAGGATACAATCAGCGCCCTTTCCGGGAAGATTGGGAAATTGAGCGGGGTGAGCAGCAAGGCAGCCTATTCGAAGGTGTAAGAAAGGAGCGGCATATGAGTTTAAACAGCACGCCTTCCTCAGACCGTATCCATATCGGGTTTTTCGGGAAGAGGAATGTAGGCAAATCCAGCATCGTGAATGCGGTGACGGGGCAGGATTTGGCAGTGGTCTCAGAGGTGAAGGGCACCACGACGGATCCGGTGCAAAAGGCGATGGAGCTTCTGCCCATGGGGCCGGTGGTGGTGATTGACACGCCGGGGCTTGACGATACCGGGGCATTGGGGGAGCTGCGCATGCGCAAGACCAGGCAGGTACTCAACAAGGTGGATGTGGCCGTGCTGGTTGTGGATGGGAATGCAGCGGTTTCCGGCCTGGAGCGGGAGCTTGTCAGCCTGTTTGTGGAAAAGGGGATTCCTTATGTGGTGGCTGCCAATAAAATGGATTTGTGGAAAGGCGAAGGCAAGGAGCCTTTTGAGGAGGCGCAGGGCGCCGCCGGCTTGGCAAAGGAGAATTTTGTGGGGGTCAGCGCCAAGACGGGCTATCAGATTCAGGAGCTGAAGGAGAAAATTGCAAGGCTTTCTATCAAGGAGGAGCCCCAAGGGCGCATTGTGGGGGATTTGCTCCATCCGCTGGATTTTGTGGTGCTGGTGACGCCCATTGACGAGGCTGCGCCCAAAGGCAGGCTAATCCTGCCCCAGCAGCAGACTATCCGCGATATTCTGGAGTCAGACGCCGTGTCCGTTGTGGTGAAGGAATGGGAGCTGAAAGAGACGTTAAGCCAATTGGGCAAGAAGCCGGCTCTTGTCATCACCGACAGCCAGGCCTTTGCCAAAGTCCATGCGGACACGCCAAAGGACGTCCTTTTGACCTCCTTTTCCATCTTATTTGCCCGTTATAAAGGCGATTTGAAGGCGGCGGTGCAGGGTGCGGCTGCCATAGAAACCCTCCGGGATGGGGATAAGGTTCTGATTTCCGAGGGATGCACCCACCACAGGCAGTGCGGCGACATTGGCTCTGTGAAAATCCCCCATTGGCTGGGAAATTATACGGAAAAGAAGCTGGAGGTGGCGCTCACCTCCGGCACGGAGTTCCCGGAGGACTTGTCAGGCTACAAGCTGATTATCCATTGCGGCGGGTGCATGCTGAATGAGCGGGAAATGAAGTACCGGGTGAAATGCGCCAAGGATCAGGGCGTGCCGATTACGAACTATGGCATTGCCATTGCCTATATGCAGGGAATCTTAAGGAGAAGCCTGGAACCTTTTGCAGATATCCTAGCAGAGCTTCCAGCAAGCGAAGGAAATTCCAGAGGGGAGGAAGCCTGAGCAGAAGCTTGAGCAGGGACGCAGAGTCGGATTTTTCAGGTTCAATTTGCACGGGAGGCAGGCATGGCAGAGAGCGTTTTAGTGGTAGACGATGAGCAAGAAGTGGCTGATTTGCTGGAATTGTATCTGGCAAATGCAGGATATCAGGTATATAAGTTTTATCAGGGGAGGGAAGCGGCGGAATGCGTAAGGAGCAAGAAAATCGACTTGGCGCTTCTGGATGTGATGCTGCCGGATGTAGATGGGTTCCGGCTTTGCCAGGATATCCGCAAGAGCTATTTTTTCCCGATTATCATGCTGACTGCCCGGGTGGAGGATGTGGATAAGATTCAGGGGCTGATGCTGGGGGCAGATGATTATATCACAAAGCCCTTTAACCCATTGGAAGTCATCGCCCGCGTGAAGACGCAGCTCCGCAGGTACCACCGTTATAATGGCGCCTCACCAGGCGATTGGCAGGAAGGAGAAGGGCTGCCGGGGGAAGAATTGGAAATCCGCGGGCTGTCCATCAATCGGCGCACCCACCGCTGCGCTCTTTACGGGAAGGAATTGAGCCTGACCCCTTTGGAATTTTCCATTCTGTGGTATCTTTGCAGCCATCAAGGGGAGGTGGTTCCGTCCGAAGAGCTGTTTGAGGCTGTCTGGAAGGAAAAGTACCTGGACCACAACAATACGGTGATGGCTCATATTGGCAGGATACGGGAAAAGCTTAAGGATTCTTACCAAAAACAGAAGTTTATCAAGACGGTTTGGGGCATTGGCTATACCATTGAGAAATAAGGGGGCGTCAGGATTATGAATCGGCATGGGCGCATCAAGACAATTATTTTGCGGCGGTTTTTCCGCAAGATGCTGCGGGCGGGGCTGATATGCATGGCTTTGCTGGTAGCCTGCCTCCTGTTGGGGAAATCCGTGCTTGGGGCTTACATTTGGCACGGCACGGAAGGAGCCTATCCTCTGCTCCATTGGATTTCGGATAACCAGGGGATATTCGTGGCGCTCTTGTTCCTGATAGGCCTTTTGGGGATTGGGATTTTCTATTGGGTGAAGCTTCTGAATTATTTCCAGGAGGTGATAGACGCCATGGAGGAGCTGGCAGGGGAAGAAAAGCTAATCCGCCTGCGCCCCCAGCTGCGGGAGGTGGAGCATCATATGAATGAAGTGCAGATGCAGATCCATCGGAATGAGCGGCTGGCCAAGGAGGCGGAGCAGCGCAAGAACGACCTGGTGGTATACCTTGCCCACGATTTAAAGACGCCGTTGACCTCCGTGATTGGATATCTTACGCTGTTGAAGGAGGAGCAGATGATTTCCCCTGCGCTGCGGGAGAGGTACCTGTCCATTTCCTTGGAAAAGGCAGAGCGGCTTGAGGACCTCATCAATGAGTTTTTTGAGATAACCAGGTTTAACCTGACCCATCTGGAGCTGGAGGAAACCGCTATATCCCTGGATCGGATGCTGGAGCAGATTGTCTATGAGTTCCATCCCATGCTGAAGGAAAAGAATCTTCGATGCGAGTTGCGCATGGAGCCGGAGCATATCCGGCTGTCTTGCGACCCTGGGAAGCTGGTGCGGGTATTTGACAACCTATTGCGGAATGCCGTGCTGTATGGCGAGGAGGGAAGCATCATTGGCGTCCATGCCAAGGCTGTGGGGGAGAAAGTGGAAATTAAAGTAGAAAACAGGGGAGCGACTATCCCGCCGGAAAAGCTTGGGCGGGTGTTTGAGCAGTTTTACCGGCTGGACGGCGCAAGGCAGAGCAAGACGGGAGGGGCCGGGCTTGGGCTTGCAATCGCAAAGGAGATTGTGAGGCTGCACCAGGGGGATATTTGGGCCGAAAGCCGGGAGGGGCGGACGGTATTTACCGTGGAATTGCCCCTATCTTCATAAATTCTTAAAAGATTCGGGGGAAAAAACGCAAGAATGGGAAAGCTCTTTTTCTTATAATGGATTTGCAGGAACGGTGCGCAGAAAACAGGAGAGAAAAGGAGTGTTTTGTATGAGACAGGGGAAAAGCGTAGAGAGAATTGGTTACGGCAGGGAGCGAAAGAGGATGCTTTCGAAGCGCCGCAAGGCCAGGAGATGGAGGAAAATTCAAAGGCTTTGCGCTTTATTGCTGGCTCTCTGGGCGCTTCTGGTGGTTTTGCCCTCTGCCGCAAGGGCGCTGCTGCAGTTTGGCGGCCTTTCCCCAGAGGATTACCCGCAGGAACTGCTGGAATTGTTGGAGAAAAATGAAGAAACCTATGACTTTGTGTCCGGCTACCCCGAACGGGCGGATTTTATGGGGAAGGAAATAGATTTGTCCAAGGATTATGAGCCAGGGAATGTTCCGCTGCTGATGCAATGGGACAGGCGTTGGGGCTATGACAGCTATGGGGACGACATGATTGGCCTGGCAGGCTGCGGTCCTACCTGCATGGCGATGGCTTACCTGTACTTGACAGGGGATGTGTCCATGAATCCCCGAGCCATGGCAGAGTACGCCGATAGCCAAGGATATGATACGGAGGCGGGGACCAGCTGGAGCTTCTTTACGGAAGGGGCTGCAGGGCTTGGGCTTTTTGGCAGCGAGCTGCCTTTAAGCGAGGGCGCTATGCAGGATGCCTTAGACCAAGGGAAAGTGGTAGTCTGCAGCATGGGGCCTGGGGATTTTACCACGTCCGGGCATTTTATCCTGCTGCGCGGCTATGACGGGAATGGGTTTTATGTCAACGACCCGAACCGCAGGGCAAACAGCGGGAAGCAGTGGGATTATGATACCCTAAGCTCCCAGATAAAATGTTTGTGGTGCATTGGGAAATAAAAAATAAGTGCGGTATTCTTGGAAAAGGAGGATTGGGAAGTGAAGTATCAGGCGGTGATATTTGATTTTGACTACACCCTGGGGGATTCTACGGATGGGATAGTGGAAAGCGCCAATTATGGCTTAAGGGCCACCGGGCATAAAGAGGCTTTGCGGGAAGAAATCCGAAAGACCATCGGCCTGTCCCTGAAAGAGACCTATGTTGCCTTGACGGGAGATGTTTCCGAAGAGAAGGCAGCGCTTTTTGACAAATGCTTCAAGGAGAAAGCGGACCAGGTGATGGTGGCGAGCAGCCAGCTGTATCCCGGGGTGTTGGAGACGCTTCGGAGCCTAAAAGAACAGGGAGTCCGCACAGGGATTGTGACGACCAAATTCCATTATCGGATTGATGCTATCTTGGAGAAATGCCACGGGACGGCGTATATCGATTCTGTTGTGGGCGGGGAAGACGTCAAAACCCCCAAGCCAGACCCGGAAGGAGTGCTGTCCCTTCTGGGCAGTTGGGGGTTAAGGAAGGATGAGGCGCTGTATGTGGGCGACAGCATTGTGGACGCCAAGACAGCCCAAGCAGCAGGGGTGGACTTTGCCGGAGTCACCACAGGGACTACCGGGAGAGAGGAATTGGGGCGGTATCCCTGCGTAGGCATATACGGAAGCCTTGGGGAGTGGAAGGCATCCTTCCTGTAAGGGCGAAAGCCCATGGGGAGGCGCTATGCCTTCCCGCAGGACTGCCGTATGCGAAGCTGGCAGGGCAGCTGGATTTTCATGGCCGTGGCAGGCTGCAGCTTCAAAATATTATACAATATGTTCGCCCCAAAGTTCCCCATGTCGTAGGCTGGCGCATGGATTGTGGTCAAGGGCGGGGAAGTGAAGGCTGACAGGCTGGTGTCGTCAAAGCCCATCAAAGAAATCTCCTCCGGCACCCGCACTCCTTTGTCATTCAGCGCCCGGAGGGCGCCTATGGCGATAGGGTCGCTGGAGGCGATGACTGCAGTGGGCAGCACCGGCATTTGTAGGATGGTGTTCATCATGCGGTATCCGGATTCGATGGAGAACACCTCTTCCAGCATAAAGGGCTTGTATTCCAGGCCATGCTCCTCACAGTACTGCATAAAGAGGATTTTGCGCATGTCTGGGAACAGGCTGTTGTCTGCCAAGTATTCCTTGCCGCCCAGGAAGCAAATCCTCTTGTGCCCCAGGGAGGTGAGGTAATCCATCCCCATGGCCATGGCGTGCTCAAAATCTAAGGTAATGGTGGATACGCTGCTGTCCGCCACAGGCATATCCAGAAAAATAATGCTGGAAGACAGTTCCCGGAACTGCTTCACTTCCTCTTTGCTGAATTTCCCAACGCAAATCAATGCATCCACGCTCTTCAATGCATCCATATAATTAATGTCTGCCTTGTAGGTCCGCACAACATGAATGCAGTTCTGCATGCAGAAATCTTCAATTCCCTGCCGAATTAATAAGTAATAATTGTCTTCCAACTCCTGCTGGGGGGAGAACCACTGCACGATGCCCAAAGTATAAGCGGATTTGCTGGAGGCGCGGGACTTTTTCTTATAGTTTAGGGAATGCGCCGTGTCCAGGACTTTTTGCCGCGTCTCTGGGGAGACGTTCAGCGTGCTGTCATTATTTAAAATTCTTGAAACGGTAGCAGAGGAGACCCCTGCAGATGCAGCAATATCTTTGATTGTTGCCATAATCAACCTCCTATGTACTTAGTAGTGCCGTTTCTTATTTTGGCATACCTCTTTTTTAAAAAAGTAACGTAATAGGTCAAGAACTTCGCAATTGCAAAAGTAACATACCATACAGTATAACATTAAATGAAGAAAAAGAAAATAAGTTTTAGTAAATTTACTAAATGAATTTTGCAAAATTGTGAAAATAGTAAAATTTTAGGAGCGATTTTCTCAGGATTTTTGTGTTCTTGCACGATGGCTTTCAATCCAGGGGCTGCGCCTTCCATGAGAACATGATTCCGAATCGTGGTGTGATTTTTTTAGGCTCAAATCTTTAAAATTATACTGGAAAAATTATGGGATGTATTTTATGATAGAAGGTGGAGGAGGTACCAGTATGCATGACTTAATTATTATAGGCAGCGGGCCGGCAGGCATCTCAGCAGCTTTGACGGCCCATACTAGGAGCTTGGATTTTCTTTGGTTTGGGGATGGGGATTTAAGCGTGAAGATTGAGAAGGCGGAGCGCATTCGGAACTATCCGGGCTTGCCGGATGTGACGGGGCAGGAGATGAAGCAGTCCTTTCAGGAGCAGATAGAGGGGTTGGGGCTTGCCCTCCTGCCGGAGCGTATTAATGCCATCTATCCAATGGGCGCCCATTATGCCGTCAGTGCGGGGCAGGAGGTATATGAGGCTAAGGCCATTTTGCTGGCCACCGGCGTAGAGACCTCGAAGGCCATTCCGGGCGAAGCGGAGCTTTTGGGAAAAGGGGTCAGCTATTGCGCCACCTGCGATGGATTCCTTTACCGGCAGAAAAGGATTGCCGTGGTCTGCACCAGCCCAAAGCTTGAGCCGGAAATAGAGTTTCTGGCGGGCATTGCCGCCCATGTGACGATAATTGCCGCTTATAAAGGCTGCGGCGTAGAGAAGGAAAATACAGAGGTAATCCTGGGCTACCCTTCCGAAATCCGCGGCGCAGGCCGAGTGGCTTCCCTTGTCTGCCAAGGGAGGGAAATCCCGGTGGAAGGCGTGTTTGTCTTAAGGGACAGCATCAGCCCGGCCATCCTGCTCAAAGGCCTGCAAATGGAAGGGAACCATATAAAGGTTGACCGAATGCAGAGGACTAGCCTGGAGGGGTGCTTTGCGGCCGGCGACTGCACAGGCAGGCCTTACCAATACGCTAAGGCAGTGGGGGAGGGGAATGTGGCGCTGCACAGTGCGATAGAGTACCTGTCCTCCCGTCTGGAGCCATAGCGGCAGCAGGGAGTCTCCAAGATTTTGCAAGGAAAGCAATGTATTTACTAAAGTTCATTGACTGTTTAGTAAAGAGGGGTTATAATGTACGCATAGGGGTAATTTCCGTGAAATTAGGCAACCCAAGAAATAAGAAAAGGCAGGTAGAGAAATGAATCAATCAACAACATTATTACAAGAATTTGAAGCCCGAAAACACCAGGACCGCCTAGCTGAAATCTACATATCCCAAAGCCTGTTAGATTGCCAGGCCGACCGCTATTGCCAGGCCATAAAGAAGTTTGAGGAGCTCTATGGGCCAGGCTCTGCGGAAATCTACAGCGCCCCCGGCAGGAGCGAGGTGGGGGGCAACCATACGGACCATCAGCATGGCGAGGTACTTGCAGCTTCCATTAACTTAGACGCCATCGCCATCGTGCGTAAGTCTGAGAAAAACCAGATCCAGCTCCTCTCTGACGGCTATCCCATGATTGCCGTGGATCTCTCTACCCTAGAGAACAAGAAGGAAGAGGAGGGCACCTCCGCAGGCTTAATCCGCGGCATGGCATACGGCCTTGCGAAGAACGGCCACAAGGTGGGCGGCTTCCAGGCTTATGTCACCAGCGATGTGCTCAACGGCGCAGGCATGTCCAGCTCTGCGGCATTTGAGGTGCTGGTAGGCACAATCCTTTCCGGCCTCTACAATGATATGTCCATCAGCCCCATTGAAATCGCCCAGGTTGCCCAATATGCAGAAAATGTGTATTTTGGCAAGCCCTGCGGATTGATGGATCAGATGGCATGCTCCGTAGGCGGCTTAATCCATATTGACTTTGCCGACCCTTCTAACCCGGTGGTGGAGAAAGTGGACGTGGACTTCGGCGCTTATCAGCATAGCCTGTGCATCACGGACACCAAAGGCTCCCATGCGGATTTGACAGACGATTATGCCCAGATTCCCCAGGAGATGAAAAAGGTGGCAGAATGCTTTGGCAAGGAATTCCTGCGGGAAGTGTCCCCTGAGGAATTCTACAAGGAAATCCCAGAGCTGCGCAAAAAATGCGGCGACCGCCCTGTGCTGCGCGCCCTTCATTTCTTTGAGGAGGACAAGCGGGTGGAGCGGGAAGTGTCTTGCCTTAAGGCGGGGGATTTCCAAGGATTCTTAAAGACAGTGAAGGCTTCCGGAGATTCCTCCTTTAAATATCTGCAGAACATCTACACCAACAAAGACGTGCAGAACCAAAGCGTGTCCATCGGCCTTGCAGCCAGCGACAGCATCCTTCCCGGGCATGGGGCAAGCCGCGTCCATGGCGGCGGCTTCGCAGGCACGATTCAGGCTTTTGTGGAGGATGGGTTCGTGGAGGAATACCGCAGCATGTTAGACAGCATCTATGGGGAAGGCTCCTGCCATGTGTTGAAGGTGCGGCCTTTCGGCGGCATTAAAGTAATGTAGCGCCATGTAGCCAGAAAAATTCAGGATAGTGGCAGTATCATAAAAATTGGGAGGATTTTACAATGGTAAACGAAGCGATTAAGAAGCTGGTATGTTATGGGTTAGAGCGGAATCTGCTCACAGAAGAGGATGTGGTGTTCACCAGGAACCAATTGTTGGAGGCGCTCCAGATTGAAGAATATGACGAGCCCGAAGGGACATATGAAAATGTGGAGTTAGAGCCGGTGCTGAAGGAACTGTTGGATTATGCCTATGAGAATGGCGTATTAGAAGAGGACGGCGTGGTGTACAGGGATTTGCTGGACACGAAGCTCATGTCAAAGCTGATGCCCCGCCCCAGTGAGGTGATTGCCAAGTTCTGGGAGATTTACAGGCAAGAAGGCCCCAAGGCCGCTACGGATTATTATTACCAGCTGAGCCAGGACAGCGACTATATCCGCCGCTACCGCATTGCCAAGGATGTGAAATGGAAGGCCAAGACCCCTTATGGGGAAATGGACATTACCATCAACCTGTCCAAGCCGGAGAAGGATCCCAAGGCCATTGCGGCAGCCAAGAACGCCAAGCAGAGCGGCTATCCCAAATGCTTGCTGTGCATGGAGAACGAGGGCTATGCCGGGCGGATTAACCACCCTGCGAGGCAGAACCACAGGATTATCCCTGTGACCATCCAGGAAAGCAAGTGGGGGTTCCAGTATTCCCCCTATGTATATTACAATGAGCACTGCATCGTGTTCAATTCCCAGCATATCCCCATGAAAATTGAGCATGGG
>CAOKUK010000017.1 GCA_948472595.1 uncultured Eubacterium sp. | reverse complement strand
TCTGTCAACCGCCAGGTCAACTGCGAGACAGCGAATATCAATAAGACGGTACATGCGGCCGTGCGCCAGTTAGAGGATATCCATTACATCCAGAAGGCCATCGGGCTGGACAGCCTGCCAAAGAACTTAAGGGAAATCGCATTGGCCAGACTGGAGTACCCGGATGCTCCCTTAAAGGAATTGGGGGCGGCATTAGACCCCCCGGTGGGGAAATCTGGCGTGAACCACCGATTGCGCAAGCTGTGCGAGATGGCGGAGAATCTGCGCAGCTGAGAATTGGACATTTAGGGGATTTGGGTTAAAGGGGGATTTTTATGGGAAAGAAGAAGCTTTTATTTGTGTTTAACCCTTTTTCAGGGAAAGGCCAGGTGAAGGGGAAGTTATTCCCCATTGTGGACTGCTTTGCAAAGGCTGGCTACGAGGTTACCATCCACCCAACCCAGCGCCGGCAGGACGCCCAGGAGCTTGTGGAGGGGCAGGCGGGGCATTATGACCTGGTGGTGTGCTGCGGCGGCGACGGCACCTTAGACGAGGTGGTTACCGGAATGATGCGGCGAAAAGCCAGGCTTCCCATCGGCTACATCCCGGCAGGCAGCACCAATGACTTTGCCGTTTCCCTGGGGATACCGAAACAGATGGCGCAGGCGGCGCAGATTGCCGTGGAGGGAGACGCTTTTGCCTGTGACGTCGGCAGCTTTAACAATGACTATTTTGTGTATATTGCGGCCTTCGGCCTGTTTACGGATGTGTCCTATGCCACCAGCCAGGATTTGAAGAACCGCTTAGGGCATGTGGCTTATCTTTTGGAAGGGATAAAGCGGCTTCCTGGCATCCTGCAGTCCCAACGGCTGAAAATCCAATATGGGGATCAAGTCATTGAAGACGAATTCATCTATGGCATGGTGACCAACTCCACCTCAGCTGGGGGATTCAAAAATATCACTGGCAAGAACGTGATGCTGAATGACGGCCTTTTTGAGGTGACCCTAATCCGCATGCCGAAAAACCCCTTGGAGCTGAATGCGATTATTGGAAGCCTGACCAACTTGATTGATGACACGGACTGCATCTATACCTTTAAGACCGATAGCCTGCGCATCCAGTCCTTAGAAGAGGTGGCTTGGACCCTGGATGGGGAATACGGCGGGAGCCATTGTGAGGTGGCGATCCACAACTGCAGGCAGGCGATTCAGATTATGGTAAAAAACTTTGGATAAACCCTTTTCTTTTTGGGAAAAATAAGGTAAACTATAAATAGATTTGTCGCCTGGGGGCATGGCTGCCTTCGGGTGATAAGGATTCCCAAAGCAGCAGATGGGCGAATAGACAAGTAGGTTTGGCTAATAATCAGCGAGACAGCACACTAGGCTGTGAGGGATAATACATAAATATTATAAAAGGCGTTCCCTGGCAGGGAACAGAAATGGAGGAAAAGAAATGTTAGTATCTGCAAAAGAAATGTTACAGAAAGCAAAAGCAGGCCATTATGCAGTGGGCCAGTTCAACATCAACAACCTGGAGTGGACAAAGAGCATCCTGCTTACCGCACAGGAGATGAATTCCCCGGTAATCCTTGGCGTATCAGAAGGCGCTGGGAAATACATGGCAGGGTATAAGACCGTAGTGGGCATGGTGAACGGGATGTTAGAAGAGCTGAACATCACAGTGCCGGTTGCCCTCCATCTGGATCACGGCAGCTATGAAGCTTGCCTGAAGTGCGTAGAGGCTGGGTTCTCTTCCATCATGTTTGACGGATCCCATTACCCAATCGATGAGAATGTGACAAAGACGACAGAGCTTGTGAAGATTGCCCATGACAAGGGGATGTCCATTGAGGCAGAAGTGGGCGCTATCGGCGGGGAAGAGGATGGCGTTATCGGCGCCGGCGAATGCGCAGATCCAGATGAGTGCAAGGCAATTGCAGACTTGGGCGTGGACATGCTGGCAGCAGGCATCGGCAATATCCATGGCAAATATCCGGAGAATTGGGCAGGCTTAAGCTTTGAGACCTTAGACGCCGTACAGCAGAAGACAGGCGAAATGCCATTAGTGCTCCATGGCGGCACAGGCATCCCAGAGGATATGATTAAGAAAGCCATTTCCTTGGGCGTGGCTAAGATTAACGTGAACACAGAGTGTCAGCTTTCCTTTGCTGCAGCTACCAGGAAATATATTGAAGAGGGCAAGGATCAGGTAGGCAAGGGCTTTGACCCAAGGAAAATCCTGGCTCCCGGCGTAGAGGCCATCAAGGCAACCGTAAAAGAGAAAATGGAATTATTTGGGTCTGTTGGAAAGGCTTAAGGACAGACAGCATCAAAAGGATGTATGGGGCATGCCAGGCAGGTTCTGGCATGCCCCTGTTTTATTCAAATGGGAAGCTGTTTCAAATATTGCTGTGACTGATACAGGGGAGCGGATTTCCCTGTGAAATCTAACAGCTAGCGTCCAATCGTTAGGAGGGCAAGAAGTGGAAAGAAAATCAATTGCGCAAGAGTATTATATTTTAGCGATAGACCAGAATGGCAATATGCCTGCCATGCATAAGGAGGAATGCAATGCTGGGATTGTGGCGGCCGGCTATATGGATTTGCTGCAAAACGGCTGCATCAGCATGGAGAAAAAAAAGATTACGGTAATCCAAAAGATGCCTTTGGAGCTGGAGCATTTAGCGCCCCTATATGCCTATTTAGAAGAAAAGCCCCGTTCCTTAGAAAGGCTGATGGATGATTACGTGCTGTCTATGGGCGGCAGGGTAAAGCAGCTGGCGGCAGGGCTGGGCGCTTCCTTAGTTGCGGCGGGCATGGCCACAGAAGGGAAAGGAGGGCTTTTCGGCAGCAAAGTTCTCTACCTCCCCGTAAAAAGCCATAAGGAGCAGCTGGTGGATGCATTGCGCTCTGCCCTTGCACAGGAAGGGGAGATGTCCCCTCATGACGTGGCGCTCCTCTCTATCCTGAAGGAAACGAAGTGCCTGAAGCAATATTTGTCGAAATCGGAGAGAGATGCATGGAAAGCGCGTTTGAAGGAAATAAAGAAGAACCCACAGAACAAGCAGCTGGCCAAAATGGTGAATTATGTGGGGGACATGACAGCCCTGTTGGCCTCATGGATCGTGATGCATACGAATTGAGCGCATAGCCTCTGGAGGGATGCTGCGATGTTTCACTGTCAGAGTCATGCCATAGAAATTTTTCACAAAAATCCCTGGAAATATGTATATTTTTCTCCATAATAGCAGAAAATAAAATTTTTATAAATTTTCAGTTGATTTTTTTAAAAGATTAGAGTATCTTATTAGCAGGCATAAAACAGATGTCAGACGAACAAGGGTGTTCCAAGAGGATTGGAATGCCCTTTTTTATCTTACTAGGGAATCCCCAATAAGATAAAAGCCCTCCAGGCAGGCTAAATGCGCAAAAGCAGAGGGATTGTGTTGTGAAAGAGCGAATTTGCAGCGCAGGGTTTGGCAGAGCTGGGTTCTAATTTAAAAGAAAGGAAGTAGCATATGAGCGAATATTACAATGTAGCAGAAATCTTTGGGGAAAACGTGTTCAACGATGCAGTGATGCAGGAGCGTTTGCCGAAAAAGGTTTATAAGAAATTAAAAGAGGTTATCGGCGAGGAGAAGGAGCTGGACTTAGAGACGGCAGACGTCATTGCCCATGAGATGAAGGAATGGGCCATTGAGAAGGGCGCCACCCATTATACCCATTGGTTTCAGCCATTGACAGGCGTAACGGCAGAAAAGCATGACTCCTTCATCACTGCCCCCATGCCCAACGGGAAGGTCTTGATGAGCTTTTCTGGGAAAGAGCTGATTAAGGGGGAGCCCGATGCTTCTTCCTTCCCATCCGGCGGCCTGCGCGCCACCTTTGAGGCAAGGGGATATACCGCATGGGACTGCACTTCCCCTGCATTTGTCCGGCAGGACGCCGCAGGCGCAACGCTCTGCATCCCCACGGCCTTCTGTTCATACACAGGGGAGGCATTGGATCAGAAGACGCCGCTTTTGCGTTCCATGGAAGCCATCAATGAGCAGTCTTTGCGCCTGATTCGCTTGTTTGGGAACACAACCTCCAAGAAAGTGACTCCTTCCGTAGGGCCGGAGCAGGAATATTTCCTGGTAGACCGCGAGAAGTACCTTAAGAGGAAGGATTTGATTTTCACAGGCCGTACCTTGTTCGGGGCAATGCCGCCGAAGGGGCAGGAGATGGAGGACCATTACTTCGGCGCAATCCGCGAGAGGATTGCGGCGTATATGCGGGATGTGAATAAGGAGCTCTGGAAGCTGGGCGTGACGGCTAAGACCCAGCACAACGAGGTGGCTCCGGCACAGCATGAGCTGGCTCCCATTTATGCGGAGGCCAATGTGGCCGTGGATAACAACCAGCTGGTGATGGAGACCTTGAAGAAGGTGGCCGGCCGCCATGGCATGATGTGCCTGCTGCATGAGAAGCCCTTCGCAGGGGTGAATGGCTCCGGGAAGCACAACAACTGGTCCATCGTCACCGATGATGGCATCAACTTGTTAGATCCGGGGAAGACCCCTCATGACAATATCCAGTTCCTGCTGGTGCTGACTTGCATCTTGAAGGCCGTGGATAAGCATGCAGATTTGCTGCGGGAGTCAGCCGCCGATGCAGGGAATGACCACAGGCTGGGCGCCAATGAAGCGCCGCCTGCCATCATTTCCGTTTTCTTGGGCGAGCAGCTGCAGGATGTGCTGTCCCAGCTGATCAGCACAGGGGAGGCCACCAGGAGCCTGAAGCGGGAAGTTCTGCAGACCGGCGTGAAGACCCTTCCGGATTTCCGAAAAGACGCCACGGACAGGAACCGCACGTCGCCCTTTGCCTTTACCGGGAACAAATTTGAGTTCCGTATGGTGGGCTCCAACGATTCCATTGCCCCGCCCAACGTGGTGCTGAACGCCATCGTTGCGGAAGCCTTCTCTGACGCCTGCGACTACTTGGAAAAGGAAGAAGATTTCGATACGGCAGTGCACAACCTGATCAAGGAGCAGGCCATTGCCCATCAGAGGATTGTGTTCAATGGGAATGGGTATTCCCAGGAATGGGTGGAGGAAGCAGAGCGCAGGGGCCTTCCCAACATCAAGTCGTTGGTGGACGCCGTGCCGGCTTTGACCACGGAAAAAGCCATTGCGCTGTTTGAGAAATTCAATGTGTTCACAAAGGCGGAGCTGGAGTCCAGGACGGAAATTCTGTATGAGAACTATTCCAAGGCCTTGAATATTGAAGCGCGCACCATGATTGATATGGCTGGGAAGCAGATTATCCCGTCTGTCATTAAATACACGACTTCCCTGGCCAATTCCATCAATGCCGTGAAATCCGCCTGTGGCGATGCGGCAGATACCAGCACCCAGGAAGGCCTGTTGGTGGAGGCGTCCCAGTTGCTGGCAGAAGCGAAAGCCGCCCTTACGAGCCTGCAGGCAGCGGCAGAGAAAGGGTCTGCCATGGAGGCCGGCAGGGAGCAGGCAGCCTACTACAGGGATGAGATTAAGTCTGATATGGATGCATTGCGCGCGCCGGTGGATAAGCTGGAAATGATTGTCGATAAGGAAATGTGGCCAATGCCTTCTTATGGGGATTTGATTTTTGAAGTATAAGCGCAATAGCGCAGGTTTTGTGAATGTGGAAGCCAGGTTGGATGCTCTTTGGAGCGTCCAGCCGCATAGGCGGAATCCTTTTTGGGCTGCGGCGGGATTTGGCAATCAAGAGATTGGCGGGTTTGGCAGTGCAAAAGGGAGTTTTCTGGGAAAGTTTCCCAAACGGGAGGATGCCAGGCAACTTCCGCTGCCTGGCACTTATTATGAAAAAGTTTATTTGAATAGTAGTTGGCCTGTTTATAAGTTTTTTAACTTGATTCTATTATATGCAAAAGAAATGAAGTTTCCATGATACGGAAATGAAACTTTTTTGAATCAAAAATGAATAATTTGTGAACGGGAAAAATCGAAAATGGGAAATATGGCGTATGAATCAGCGGCATTTCCAACTGGACCACAAAGCTGTGGGCAAAGGGGGAAGTGTCGCTTTTTATTAAGGAGGATATTGTTATGAGTGAAGAAATGGTAGTGAGTCTGATCAGCGAGCATACGTTTGGGATTTGGTTCCTGATTGGGGCGGCATTGGTGTTCTGGATGCAGGCGGGCTTTGCCATGGTGGAGGCTGGGTTTACCAGGGCGAAAAACAGCGGGAATATCCTGATGAAGAACTTGATGGATTTCTGCATTGGCACGGTGATGTTTATCCTGATTGGGTTCTCCCTGTTGCTGGGGGAGGATTTGCTGGGGTTTATCGGGAAGCCAGGGTTCGATATTTTCACGGCTTATGCGGACTTTGATTTTTCAAATTTCGTGTTTAACCTGGTATTCTGCGCCACCACGGCCACCATCGTGTCAGGCGCCATGGCGGAGCGGACAAAGTTTTTGTCTTACTGCATCTACTCTGGCGTGATTTCCGCCTTAATTTACCCCATTGAAGCCCATTGGATTTGGGGCGGCGGCTGGCTGGCGCAGCTTGGGTTCCACGATTTCGCAGGCTCTTGTGCCATCCATATGGTAGGCGGCATTTCCGCCCTGATTGGGGCAAAGATTCTGGGGCCTCGGATTGGCAAATTTACAAGGGATAAAAATGGGAAAATCACAAAGGTGAACGCATTCCCCGGGCACAACCTGCCCCTGGGCTGCTTGGGCTGCTTTATTTTATGGTTTGGATGGTATGGGTTCAACGGCGCTGCCGCCACCAGCATCCCGCAGCTTGGCTCCATCTTTTTGACCACGACCATTGCCCCGGCTGTAGCTACCGTGGTGTGCATGGTGTTCACTTGGGTGAGGTTCGGCAAGCCTGACGTGTCCATGTGTTTGAACGCTTCCCTGGCGGGCCTTGTGGGCATTACCGCCCCCTGTGACGTGACGGACGCCTTCGGAGCAATTGCCATAGGCGTGGTGTCTGGGCTTTTGGTGGTGTTTGGCGTATGGCTTTTGGATTATAAGCTGCATATTGACGACCCGGTAGGGGCTGTTGCCGTCCATTGCTTAAACGGCATCTGGGGAACGGTGGCAGTGGGGCTGTTTGCAACCTCCTCTGCCCCAGGGAATGACATTGACGGCCTGTTCTATGGCGGCGGCTTCCACCAGCTGGGGCTCCAGCTTTTGGGCGTGCTGGCCGTGGGAGGCTGGACCGTGGTGACCATTACCATAGCCTTTTATGTGATTAAGGCTACGGTGGGCCTCCGCGTCACGGAAGAGGAGGAAATCGTAGGCCTGGATTCCTGTGAGCACGGCATTGCCTCTGCTTATTCCGGGTTCAGCATTATGGATATCTCCAATACCATGATGATGGATGTCAATGAGAATACCAACTTGGGCACAACGGATTACGAGGCTGCTTCCCCAGCGCAGAGGGATGCGGCGGTGAAAGTGGTCTCCTCCGCTCCCTTTGACGGCTCCGGCATGTACAAGGTGGTGATTATTGCGAAGCTGTCCCGCTATGACAAGCTGCGCAAGGCAATGAACGAGCTGGGCGTGACCGGCATGACCGTTACCCAGGTGATGGGCTGCGGCATCCAGAGGGGCGCAGGGGAGAAGTACCGCGGCGTGGAAATGGACGCAACCCTCTTGCCGAAGGTGAAGCTGGAAATCATTGTGGGCAACCTGCCAATCGAGGAGGTTATCCAGACAGCGAAGAAGACATTGTATACCGGGCATATCGGCGATGGGAAGATTTTCGTATACAATGTAGCGAAAGTAATTAAAATCCGCACAGGCGAAGAAGATTTGGATGCCTTATTGGATGTAGAGTAGGGAAAAGGGCTGCCGCATAAAATGAAATGCGGCGGCCCCTTTGACTAAGAAAGATTATGTTATATTAATGTGTGAAAGTACAGGATTTCCTTAAGATAAAAACCCTCCGGGAGGATGCGCGCATAAATGCAAAGGAATTATGCAGATGCGATGCGTTTACTGCTTTTCTTGCAATTCCCCGTCCCGCATGCGGAAAGCCACGTCAGCGGCCTCTGCAACCTCCATGTCGTGCGTCACGATGATGACGCAGTAGCCTTTGTCATGGGCCAGGCTGCACAATATCTCAATAATATTCTGGGTGTTTGCGCTGTCAAGGTTCCCGGTGGGCTCATCGCTCAATATGATTTTCGCATTGGAGGCAAGGCTTCTGGCAATGGCCACCCGCTGCCGTTCCCCGCCGGAAAGCTTAGAGGGGAAGCGCCGCATCTGCTCTTCGGTAATGCCCACGCCCTCTAAAAGCTTTGCCGCACGAGGCCTTGCGTCCTTTGGCGCTACCCCGCATAGCTCCATGGGGAAGCAGACGTTTTCCATTACCGTCAGCAAGGGGAAGAGGTGGAAGGCCTGGAAAATCATGGAAATGCTTTCCCGCCGGTATCGGTCAAGGTCCAGCTCGGAAAGGCTTTCCCCGTTGAAGGCCACCTGGCCGTCCGTAGGCAAATCAAGCCCGGCAAGCAAGGAGAGCAGCGTGGATTTCCCAGAGCCGGAGGGGCCTACGATGGCATAGACATTTCCAGCTTCAAAGGTGCAGGAAATCCCTGCGACTGCAGCCCTCTGGGCGTTTTTATAAGTATAGGTTACATGGTCTAAGCTTAAGGTTGGCATATGTTACTCCTTTCTGAATGTTGTAGCGGTAAAATCTCATTCCTTCCTCTGCAATAGTTCCAGCGCTTTATACCTGGTGACTTCTGCCGCCGCCACAAAAGCGCCTAAGATGCATGCAAGAAGGTAGAGCCCCCAGCAGCCGGCAAGGCTTTCGATGCTTTTGCCAAACAGCCCTGGGGCAAATAGGGCAAGCGCCCCTGCCACAAGGAGGGTTCCCAGGATGCAGAGGAAGATCTGTTCGGATACCAGCCTGCGCCGCACCCGTTTTTTGGCAACGCCCAGGATGCGCAGGAAGGCGGCTTCTTGGGCAGACTGTATGATAACCAGGCCGTACCCAAACAGGCCTATGAGGATAGCGGCAGCTACGGCAATGGGGAACAGCGATGTCAAAAGCTGCTGCATGCGCTTCGTGTGTTCCAGCAAGTCCGAGTTGATGTGGAAGGAGGCTTGCGGGGAATACTCCGTGCCTTTGCGTTTCTGCTCTTCCAGCAGGCTGTTCAGCTCCAGGAGCCTCTCATTGTCTGTCAAAGTGAATTCGCAGTAGTTCACGGGGAAAGGCTGGCTATAGAGATTTTCCGCCGCCTGGTTGACAGCAGCGAAAATGCCGTCGTTTACCGTCGTGTCTTCTGATTTTATGATGCCTGCCACCGTAAAGGGCTTGCCTGCCCGTTCGATGGCAAATTCCAATTCGTCCTCTTCGTATACCTGGGGCATGAAGGAGTACAGGTCTTCCGACATCAGGGTAATTCGGTCGCCCGGCTTTATGCCCAGCCTTTTTACAAGGCTCTGTCCTGCCAGGCATACCGGGCCTGTGCCTTCGAAGACAGAAACATCGTATCCATCAGCGTAGTCAACGGTGTAGCTGTCCTCTAGGTAATGGTCAAAGTTATTTGTCATGACCATAGGGCAGAGAACCCCAACCCCGTTCACCCGCACGCTGTAGGTGTTATAGTAATAGATGTCTTTGATTAAATCTGATTTTGACAGTTCCATGATATTCGAAGAGTGGAATTGCATGGCTCTGCCTTTTACCGCAAGGTTCTGGTAAGCTTCCTGGTAGGAGAGCTTTGCCAGCACGAACATCCCAATCCCGGCAGCCAGCACGACCGTGAGGCACAAGGATACGGCGGTCTTCTTGACGCTCCGCCGCATGTGGCGCAGGATATAATCCCAGGTATGCCGCAGGGGCTTGTAGTTCTTGCGGGGTTCCTTGCCGGCCTCCGGAGAATGGCTGGCGCCAGAGGGCTCTAAGGCGTCTGAAAGCTTCAAAAGGTCAAGGCCCGAAGGCACAGGGGCCGTGTCTGCAATGTCTGGCATATGTTTTGAGGCGGTAAAGGAATTGCGGAAAATCCTTGCCCCTCTGGATGCATCCATGTCCTCCTGCAGCAGTTCCAAGGGAGAGGCCTTAGCCATTTTCCAGAGGAAAAGCAGCGTTACAAGGCAGATAAAGGCCAGCTCTAAGGCCAGGCAGAGGATGACGGCGCCGGCCGGAATGGATGCGTTTAAGATGTAGACGTAGCCTTCCGGGGCGTTGCTGTCCGACATGCCTGCGAGAGCTTTTGCCGCCGTGTGGGATGCGTAGAAGAGCCCGGCTATGCCGCCGACGGGCATTGCCAGCAGCGACAGAGCGCAGAAGGGCAGCGTGACGGAAACGCCGGCCTTTTTGCCAGGGACGCCTAATGTGCGCATTACCGCATAGGATTGCCGATTCCTCCCAATATAGAGATATGTGGCAAGGAGCAATGCCAGCGCTGCGCCAAGGATGTAGAGGACTGTCGTCAGCAGGGAGGCCAGGGATCCGGTTTCAAAATTGTCCTTCCGGTTGATCCATCCCCCATCGGAGAAACGCAGCCCCACACCCATTTCTGCAATCAGCGGCTCCGCCGCCGTCCGGAATGTCTCTATGTCAAGGGGGTCTTCGATAAAGACGCTGAAGTCGCCCATGGTGATTTCATGGTCTTTCGGTACCTCTATAGGCAGGAGTGAGGAGGGCACAAATACCGTGGCTGGGCCATAGCTCCAGTTATAGTCTTGGAACCGCTCGTAGGCATCGCCATCTGTAAAGCGATAGGCTCCTATGATTTCAAGCTCTGCGGAGGCGATGAATTGTGCCATTTCCCCAGGCATGGGATAATGTGAGCCTCCTGTCCCCTGTCGCGGCAATAGCTGATCCCCAAGCTGTACCTGGACTTTGTCTCCCACAGAGAGGCCGTAAGTCTCCAGGAAGAGATCGCTCACAACGCAGGCATTTTGGTCTCCCGCTGTCAGTGGGCGTCCCTGGGAGATAATAATCCTGCGCTCATTCACATAGGGGATTGCCCGCATGTCTTTGGTGTACACAAAGTCATAGGATAAAGTGCTCTGGTTGATAGCGTCAATCATTTCTTTGTACCAGGCGAAGTCTTTTGTCTCCAGGTAATCCTCCCCCAGCCCATCGATGACCTTTAAGGCCTCTTTCTCTCTATTCAGCCAGGAACCCAGGACAAAAGCAGTTCCGGACTGCTCGCTGTATGTGCCGAACACCAGGCAGCGGCTCCCTTTCTTGAGCCCTTTGAAGAACTCCTGAGAATGCGGGTGCTGCTGGCTGTAGGATAGTTCCGAGGAGGTCCTTACTTGCACAGGCTTGTCCGGATTATAATGGATTAAGCCGGCATGGGTCTTGACGTCATGGAAGATTAAATATTGCTTGTCGGAGCGGTAGGTCTTTAATTCGTCGAAGGTGCCCTCGAATATGAATACCCCCTCCTCCAGGGGGGTGAATTTGTCAACGACCCGGTCGTAATCCTCAATCAGGCCATCGGTTGTGTATCTGGTATCTGCAAAAGTGACTCCGGGCAGGGAGGAAAAAGCTTGAATCTGCGCATCGGTAGGCCAGGGCTTTGGATCGACATCGTAATAGCCGATGGGAGGCGAGCTGTTGTCCAAAGCGGCCACGCCGCTGTAGAAGCTCTTGGCCTTTGCTGATTCCCGGTTGGTGATGGCATAGTCCGTTACCCGGGAAAACAGGGCAAAGGAGGCGGCTGCAATCAGCAGGAAGGTCAGCAGCGTCTTTAAGGGGGAGCGCAGGAGCGTTTTCAATGTAGTCTTTTTTTTCATGTCAGATCTCCTTGTTGCAAAAAGGCTATTTTGGAAAAGATACATAATAGGTGCCGTCAATGCATTCTATCGTATAGGGGGGAGGCTCGGCTGCGCCCTCTTCTGCCAACGCCCCATAACCGCTTGGTGTGGGCGTAAAGGAATAGGAAGACAGAATAAGCGCGGCAAATGCCAGAAACCATGCCCCGGTGAAAGCCAGGTTCTTTGCTTTTGGCTGGGGTCTTTCTGATACAATAAGAAACCGTTCTAAGATTTCGGCGTCGCATTTTCTGGCGGCCAAGGCAGCTGTCCCATAAAGGGGCTTTACGGATTTTTTTGCCTCCGCTTTTTTTAGGGTGGCCACGATGGTGGCCAAGTATTCAGCCCGTCTGCGGTTCTCCATGCGGTTTGTCACGTCCAGGTCGCATTTGATTTCCAAGGTTTGCGCAAGTTCCCTTTTTATCAGGAAAATTATGGGATTCCACCAGAAGATGCATCCATATAGGTGGATGAGGGTTTTGACGGCCAAATCCCGGTTTTGGAAATGGGTGTATTCATGCCGCAGGATATAGTAAAGCTCCGCATCGCTGTAGTCCTCCTCTGGCAGGAGGATATGTTTTTTAAAAATCCCAGCGCCTCTGGGGATGTGGACATGCCTGCTGCGCCGGATGCAGATGCGCATTGGCTTCCTGCTGTCCGCCAGCACCTGTCCGAACACCCGCTGGCATTGGCTGTCCTCGCATCGGGCATAGGAGGAAAATTCCGCCATGGCCTTTTGATACTGCCAGGCAAACTGCAAGAGTAGCGCAGCTGCCACAGCCGCCCAAATTACGCCGAGAATAGGCAACAGGGAGGCGTGAGATTCGCCGGCTCCCCTGGGGATGACCTGGCACAGGCCGCTGACAGCCTCGGGAAGGGGGATTTCCTTGGCAAAGGGAAGCTCATAAGGCGCAATCAGACGTACAAGGGGGAACAGATATAGGAACAGCAAATCCACCATTCCCAGATGGCGGATAAAGCAGCGTTTTTTACGGCAGAAACAGTGGAAGGCCGCCAGTATGCCGCTCCCCAGGATGGACAGGAGGAAAAAAAGTAAAATACCCATGCTCAAGTCTCCTTTGTGTCTTTTGCCTTTAACGTTTCAATGATTTCCTCTAGCTGCTCAATCAGCCCTTCATTGTCAGCCTTGTCCGTTTCATTTACCATGGCCACGGTGACGGCTGCGATGGAGCCAGGCTCGATGCCCTTGGACATGACCAGCTTTGCGGCGTATTGCTCCTTCGTGACCAGCGGGGTGAACTGCCGGGCGTATTGGGTTCCGTATTGCAAGGTGCCGCAGACCGCAATCATCCCTTTTTTCTGCAGGGAGCGCAGCATCATGTGGATATAGTTGCCGTTCCAGGAGCGGTCGGTGGAAAGATTTGAAATCTCAACGCTGGTCAGGGGCTCCTTGTGTTCCCAAAAGAGCTCCATTAAATCTTCCTCGCTTGTTGTTAAGTGTTTGTCTTTTTTTGAAAGCATAGTCCTTCTTAACACATCCTTTCTATAAACTATTAAGAAAATTAGTTAGCAGTATGGATATATTATAAGGCACCGGGCGGGAAAAGTCAATAGGGATTCTTAACGTTGTCTGCCGCAGGTGGGTATGCTATAATGGAAAAAAATCAAACCTGTGGGAGGGATGGAGATGGAAGATAACCTGTTATTTGCAAATAACCGGAAAGAGTTTATCCAGGAATTTTTGGCGGAAATGGAGAGGATGGAGTGCGGGTTCCAGATAGACACGGCAAGCAGCGGACTGGAGGCGGCGAAGCTTTTGAAGAAGAAGCGGTACAAGGTAGTGGTGACGGGCATGAACCTCTCTACCTTTGGGGGGGCTAAGCTGATTGCGTACCTGAACCAGCATTCCCCGCAGACCACATGCATTGTCTATACCCGGCGGATGGAGCCGGCTTACCTGAAGCTTTTGGTCAATGAGCTGAAAGTGTTTCGGATTTTCCAAAAGCCGGCTGATTATGGGAAGCTTTATGATTCCATCCAGGAGGGGTTTGCGCTCTATGAGCAGGAAGATGAGGCCATCCGGCAGAGGAAGGAGATGGATTTGGCTATTCGGCAGGCTTCCTTGAAAATAGCAGAGCTGGAGCAGGTCTCAAAAGAAAGAGCCTCAGAAAAAATGGATTTTCTGTGCTTTATGCGAGGGGTGCTGAAGGCATTCCAGGAGGATATCCATGCGGATTTGGAAGAGGGGGAGAGGAAGCGCCTCCTACAGTTCGAGGGGGAGGCGCTGCAGTGGGTGCTGCAGGAGCAAGGGAAAGAAATGGGGGAGATTCGCCAGGCGATGCAGGAGCTTGCGAAGGAGTTCCATCATCCGAAGGATGGGCAGGAAATGGAAGTGCAGGTGGAGGGAGGCGCCGGGCAGGCTGATTCTGAGGCCTTGCTGGGACTGCGCTTTATGGTCTGGATTGTGATGAAGAGCCTGTTTGCAAGGTTTCCTGCCTATCAGGTGAAGCTGCTTGTCGCTTGCGGGGGAGATGGGCATTTTCAGGCCGAGATAGAGGGCAGCTTCCCAGATGGCGCATGGGAACAGAGGAGCCGGGAAGGGGCCGGCAGGGAGATTTCTGATGTGGCGCATAAGGTTGTGGGGAACGTGGCCAGGCGGTTTTCGCATACAAGCCAGGGCGGGGGAGTGGTGTATCGCATGGAAGTGTAGGCAAAGGCCCATTGCCCGGCGGGCAATGGGCCTTCCTTCCGTTCAGTTTGTCTCCGTTTCTGTATGGCTCTCTGAGGGGGATTCTTCTCCGCTGCCGTTTGTTATTGCAGGGCTCCCATTCCCAGATGCCTCATTGCCGCTTTCTGTCCCATCGCTTTCTTCTTCGCCGTCATTTCCCATGTCCTTTAACCCAGGGATTTCCGGGATTTTTGGCAGCAGGGTCTTGAGGCTGTGGATGGTGCAGTATTTTTCATTTTCCAGGTCTCCGGACAGGAGGTAGGGCTCGTCTTCTGTGTTGGCGGAGCCGCCTACAATGTATATGCTGGTCTGGCGCAGCTTCTTGGGGCAGTATTCGTTGGCCAGCATGCCGGATTTTGTGCAGATAGTGGCGCTCACGTGGTGGTCGCAGTATTCTGTGGGGGCGGTTCCGGCGGCGAAATACTCTACTTCAAACATATTTCCCCGGGGGTCTGAGTCGCACAGGCCTTCCACGGCCAGCTTCCCGGATTTTTTGCATACATCTGCAGTGACGATTCCCTCTGGCTTGTCAAAATCCTTCTGGGGCAGGTTCTCATGGATGCGCCCCATAATATTTTTCCAGAGCTTTTTGGGATTCCCGGTCAGGGCGTTGTCCTGGGGCGTGTTGTCGTCATAGCCGCACCAGACGGAGCAGGTATAATAGGGGGTGAAGCCGGAGAAAAGCACGTCCCGGTTCTTGGTGGTGGTACCGGTTTTGCCGGCGGTTGGCATGTTGCTGAAATTGGCGGCGGTTCCGGTGCCCTTCGTGAGCACGTCCTTCATGGCGTCTGTCAGCAGGAAGGCCGTGGTCTCCTTCAATACGGTGTGGGTCTCGGGGATGTTGTCAATCAGCACGTTTCCGTCATGGTCCAGGATTTTGGTGTAGAAGCGGGGCTCCTTGTAGGCGCCTTTGTCTGCAATGGTGGCATAGGCTGCCGTCAGCTCCAGGTTGGTCACTCCGTTGGTGATGCCGCCTAAGGCGAGGGATTCCACCAGGTCCTCTGGCGCCAGAGTAGTAAAGCCGAAATTTTCCAGGTAGTCGTAGCCTACTTGGGGGGAGATTTCTGCCAAAGTCTTTACGGTCACCACGTTGATGGATTCTGTGATGGCGTAGCGGATGGTGGTAAATCCGTGGTAGCTGTTGCCATAATTGCGTAAGGGCGTCCCGTTGGAATAGCTGTAGGGGCAGTCATCCTGGACAGTGGCCAGGGTCATGCCGGCCGTGTCCAAAGCGGGGGCAAAGGCTGCCAGCACCTTGAAGGTGGAGCCGGGCTGCCGGGTGGTGGAAGTGGCGCGGTTCAGGGTACGGCTGCCAGTCTTGTCCCCCCGCCCGCCTACAATGGCTTTCACATCGCCGGTGTATTGGTCTATGATGGTGACGGAAGCTTGGGGCTGCAAGGTGAATACAACGGATTCACCCCCTTCCGGGATGCGGTCCCCGGCGCCCAAAAGCTCAGCTTTGTAGGCGTCGATGGCAGACTGCGCCTCTTCGATGCTGGGGAAATTCAGGGAATAGTCCGGATTGGAGGCGCTGTAATGGGAAATCATGGTCTGGTCGCTGTAATTCTCCATGGAGCCGTCCTTCCGTTCAATGGTCAGGCGGTAGGAGAAGGAATACTGGGGGGCTGTGGAGTAATTATCCTGGTTGTTGACTTCTTCATCGCAGATTTTCTGCATGGCCATGTCTTGGGTGGATTGGATGGTGAGCCCGCTGTTGTAGATTGCCTTGTAAGCCTGGGTGTCTGTGTAGCCTTTTTTCTCCACCAAATCCTGCACTACCTGGTCAATCAGAGCGTCCACAAAATAGGAATTGGGGTTCTCCTCCGCGAATTCGATATTGACCTGCTGGATGCGGGAATAGACGTCGTCCTCTAAGGCTTCCTGGTACTGGGCTTCAGAAATGAAATTCTGCTCCTTCATATTCCGCAGCACCAGTTTTTGGCGCTTCTTGTTTTCTTCCGGATGGCTGACCGGGTTGTAGGCGGAGGGATTCTTGGTGATGCCTGCAATGACGGCTCCTTCCGAAAGGCTCAGCTCCGACACGTCCTTGCCGAAATAGCGGCGGGAGGCAGCCTGCACCCCTAAGGTGTTCTGCCCCAGGTTGATGGTGTTCAGGTAATTTTCAAGGACCCATTCCTTGGATTTTATCTTGCTCAGCTCCAGCGCCAGGTACTGCTCTTGGATCTTGCGCTGTATCTTCTCTATGCCGGATTGGTTTGTCCAGCCCTCAAATACATTGTTCTTCAAAAGCTGCTGGGTGATGGTGCTGGCTCCCTGGTCGAAATGGAAGCCATTGCTGATGCCGGAAATCCCTGCGCGGATAATCCCTTTCAGGTCAATTCCGTTGTGGTCGTAGAACCGCTCGTCCTCAATGGCCACAAAGGCGTGCTGGAGGTTTAGGGGAATCTCATCCAGCGTCACATAGACCCGGTTGGAGCCGGAAGCCACCAGCGTGGCAATCTGGCTGCCCTGGTTGTCGAGGACTACGGACAGGTAGCCGGTGGGGGTAGGGTCGATGTCAGAGATATCCGGCGCAGAGGCGATGATGCCGCGAAAGGCGCCAATCCCGGCACTTCCCCCGATAATCACGATTGCTAAGAAACAAAAGAGCAGGGCCTTGGAAAAGATGACGGTGAATTTCTTGCGAATGAGGGATGCGGTGGAAGTGATTTGCCGTTCCCTTGCAGCCAGGCTTTTTTTCCCATAATTCATAGATAGCCTCCTTCTATTTTAACAAAATGGATAGTCTTTTTCCCAATAGCTTTTATTATAGCAAAGATGGGAGTGCAAAGAAAGGGGTAATTCCTTAAGATTGTGCTAAATTTGGCAGGCGCAGGCATTTTGCTTGCGCTCCCCGGGAAAATATGCTAAAATACCACACGGAGGAAACCAGTGTCTTATCTCGCTGATGATTAGCCAAACCTACTTGTCTATTCGCCCATCTGCTGCGTAGTTTTGACAAATATCAACGAGACAGTACACTAGAGATAGGAGGCGATAGGATGGACAGCATGCCCATAAAGGCGTTATACCAAGGCGGGACTGGGGAAATCGTAGAGAAGAAATCCCGTTTTATCGCCACGACAGAGAGCATTGCCAACGAAGAAGAGGCCTTTGCCTTTATTAATAGGATAAAGAAGCAATATTGGGACGCCCGCCATAACTGCTATGCCTTTGTGGCGGGGAAATCCCACAGCCTCCAGCGGTTCAGCGATGATGGGGAGCCAGGCGGGACGGCGGGGCGACCGATGCTGGACGTGCTGCTGAAAGAGGATATCCATGATGCGGCAGTGGTGGTGACCCGTTATTTTGGCGGCGTCCTTTTAGGGACCGGCGGGCTGGTGCGGGCATACCAGAAGGCTGCCCAGGAAGGGCTCAGTAACAGCCTGATTATCGAAAAGCATCAAGGCAGGCCCCTTAAGATAGACACGGACTACAATGGGATTGGGAAAATCCAGCATATCCTGTCCAAGCGGCAGGTGCCGATTGTGGGTACTTCCTATACGGAGCGGGTCTTGACAGAGGTGATGGCTTCCCTGGAGAGCCTGGGGGAAATCCAGGACGCCGTGACAGAGGCCACCAATGGCGCGGCTCGTTTTCAGCTGGGCGATACGGTAGAATATGCCCTGATTGACGGGTCTGTAAAAATTTTTTAAAAAAATAAAAAAAAAGCTTGCATTTCTGGTGGAACTCGTATATAATACATCTTGTTGAAAAACAATGGCCCATCGCCAAATGGTAAGGCAAC
>CAOKUK010000016.1 GCA_948472595.1 uncultured Eubacterium sp. | reverse complement strand
GTGTTTGACGGGCTGGACGAGGTGAACCGGCTCGCGCGGGTATTAAAGGGGTACTATAACGGATGCAATGTGCTTTACAAGAATAAGCTCAACCGGAAGTTTTACTTGGTCATCAGTAAGAGCCAGCACACGCCAGAGGAATTTAACAAGGTATGCAACATATTGGCAGAATATGCGCATCAGGAAAAATATTCTTCAGCCATCCGGGCTTATTTCGATGAACATTATGAAGTGATACTAAAGGAAGAAGCGTTGCAGACATTGAGCAAAATTTAAGGCTTCAGGCAAAGCCCCTTGTGCTATGGCATAAGGGGCTTTTACATGGGAGGACGCTATGCCAGGCAGAGACAAAGACAAAGACAGCAAAGGAGACAATAGGAAAATTTGGGAAAGGGCGGAAAAGGCCGGAAGTGTGCCCAAAGATGGAAAGGATACGAAAAAACCCATGGGAATATCCAGGGAGAGCCAGGGAACATATTCCAAGGAGAGTCAGGAGGCGGAAAGGGAATGGGAGGATGCCATGGGTTTGCTCACAGAAGACGACCATTGGGATGCGCTTATTAAGGATGCGGAAAGCTGGAGGAAGCCTAGCGGGCGCGCGCCGGCCATGCCAAAGGGGAAGGGCGCTGCACAGGGAGCTTCGGATGAGCATGCCCGGGCAGCGGCGGAGAGAGGAAACGCATCGTTAAATCAGAGTTCGAAAGATGGCCAAGGACGCATTCCGGCATTCCCAAAAGCTGGAAAGAATGGGAAAAAAAGGCGGCGCAGTAGAAAAGGCAGCCGCTTGAAGCCTGTGTTTATCGCAGCAATCTTCATCACTGCGGTTCTTCTGGCCGCATTGGGCAGCGCAGTGCTCAAAAAGTACACACCCACAAAGGAATGGGCGGACTTAAGCAGCTATTACCACATCCAGAGCCCGGAAGATATGGCCATTGTCCTGGATGGGCAGCTTTTGGAGGAGTCTGCCAAATATTGGGATGGGCATGTGTATCTGGAATATGGGGCGGTGCGGCAGTACCTGAACCAGAGGTTTTATTGGGACAACAATGAGAACATCCTCCGATACACCACGCCTTCGGACTTGATTTCCGCCAATGCAGGTGAAAAAAGCTATGAGGTTTCCCGGAAAAAGCAGGATACGGACTATGTGATTGTAAAAGTGGATGGGGAGCAGATGTACCTTGCCTTGGAGTTTGTCCAGAATTATACCAATCTGGATTTTGAGGCTCATGAAAGCCCGAACCGGGTGCGGATTACGTCTGTTTGGGACACTGTCCAGACTGCCGAGGCGCAAAAGGACACGCAGCTTCGCGTCCTGGGCGGCATAAAAAGCCCCATTGTGGCGAACGTGGAAGAAGGAGCCAAGCTGACAATCCTGGACGCCGGGGAAAATTGGAGCAAGGCCTGCACCCAAGACGGCATGATGGGCTATGTGCGGAACAAAGCGCTGGGGGAGGCAAAGAGCGAGAGAATCTCCAGAGCCTTTGAGGAGCCACAGTTCACCCACCTGTTGAAGGAGGGGGCGGTGAGCCTGGGATGGCATCAAGTGACTAACCAGGAAGCCAATGAGCGGGTCGCAAACGTGCTCCAATCTACCAAGGGGGTCAACGTGATTGCCCCAACCTGGTTCTATTTGAACGACAATGAGGGAAATATTTATTCCCTTGCCAGCAAAGAATATGTGGATTACTGCCACCAGAACAACGTGGAGGTCTGGGGCCTGTGCAGCAACCTGGAAAACCCGGAGGCGGACAGCGCCTATGTGCTGACCCATTCATCTGTGCGCGACCACCTGACGAACCAGATCATTGCGGCAGCCATAGAGTATAACTTGGATGGCATTAATTTGGATTTTGAGGCTTTAAGCGGCGAGGTGGGCGACGCCTATATCCAATTTGTCCGGGAGCTGTCTTTAAAATGTGAGAAAAATGATTTGGTCTTGTCCGTGGACAATTATGTGCCTTCTTCCTATACGGCTTTTTATAACCGCGCGGAACAGGCAGAGTTTGCGGATTATGTAATCATTATGGGATATGACGAGCACACCAAGGACTCAGAAGACATTGGGCCGGTGGCTTCCATTCCTTTCGTGCGGGAAGGGGTGGAGAATACCCTCAAGGAAGTTCCGCCGGAGCAGGTCATCCTGGGGCTGCCTTTCTACAGCCGTATATGGGAAATGACGCCAAAGGACGGTGGAGGCGAAGATGTGGAATCTGCGGCGGATGATTACCTTCCCTATACGTTCACCTGCCTGGAAGAAGGGATGCAGACGGTGGAGGACCGCTATAAGTCTTACGGGGCAGAGGCGGTCTGGTCAGATGCAGATGGGCAGGATGTGGTGGAGTATGACAGCCCGGAGGAAGGGAAAAGCTTTAAAATATGGATTGAGAATGAGAAATCCTTAGAAGAGAAGCTGAAAATCATGAGGGAGCATGGGCTGGCTGGCGCAGCTTACTGGAAACTGGGGCTGGAAAGGCCCTCTGCTTGGGATACTATCGTGAAGTATGTGAATTAGGGGGGGCGTTTTTGCATCAGGGATTTCAATGCTTCTTCCTCTAAAAAAGAGCTGCCACATGGCGAGGTTTCTTCCATGTGGCAGCTCTTTTTATACAGGCCTTTTTGGGAATGCCGCAAGCCCTCATGCCTGCAGCATTCCTTTTTTGGCCTTTCGTGAAATCCTATTTCACGGTAATCTTAATTTTAGCCGTCTTCTTGTTAAATGTCTTCACCGTGATGGTAGCTTTGCCTTTCCGAAGCGCCGTTATCTTGCCCTTGGAAGACACTTTTGCCACTTTGGTGTTGCTGGATGTATAGCTCATCTTGTAGCTTGCAGAAGATTTCGGCTTCATCGTAACCTTAATCTGGAATGTCTTGCTCTTTTTCAATGTCTTGCTGGATTTATTCAGCTTGATGCCGGTGGGCGCTTTCTTCACCGTTACCGTGCAGGTGGCTTTCTTCCCGCCTGCCGTAGCCGTGATTTTCGCAGAGCCTGCCTTAAGGGCAGTGATTTTGCCATTCTTTACTTTCACAGTACTGCTCTTGCTGGACTTCCAGGTCACTTTCTTATTTGTTGCATTGCTTGGCTTAACCGTTGCTTTCAATGTAAAGCTTTCGCGGACGCCAAGGGTTATTTTGGATGTATTCAGTTTCACGCTCTTAACGGCAATGTCCGCCGCTTTTACCGTTACCTTGCAAGTGGCCGTCTTGCCGCCGGCGGCGGCTGTAATGGTGGCTGTCCCCTTAGCCTTTGCGGCTACCTTCCCATTCTTCACGGATGCGACTGCATCATTGTTGGATTTCCAGGTTACGTCCCGGTTTGTCGCATTGGCAGGCTCCACGGTGGCTGTCAGCGTCTGGGATTGTCCCACTTTGAGCGATAAGGCTGTTTTATTCAGCTTCACGCTTGTGACGTTTACCACAGGATTGGAAGCGGGGGTAACCGTTACGGTGCAGGATGCGCTCTTGCCGCCGGCTGTGGCTGTAATGGTGGCTGTTCCTGCCTTGATGGCGTCCACCTTGCCGCTGCCATTTACGGTGGCCACTCCTGTGTCGCTGGACTTCCAGGTAACTGCCTTGTCTGTTGCGTTTTCCGGTGCAACGGTAGCGGCCAATGTCTCGCTTTCCCCTACCTTGAGGCTTAAGGAATCCTTGCTTAAGGTGACTTTTTCCACTGGTATGGAAGCTTCGGAAGCCACGGTTACGGTGCAGGATGCGCTCTTGCCGCCGGCTGTGGCTGTAATGGTGGCTGTGCCTGCCTTGACGGCAGTCACCTTGCCGCTGCTGTCCACGGTGGCTACATCTGTGTTGTCGGAGTTCCATGCCACGCTCTTATTGCTTGCGTTTTCTGGCAGGACTGTGGCTGTCAAGGCCTCCTGTTCCCCGGCTTTGAGATTCAGGGAGGACTTATTTAAGGATACGGAAGAGACAGGAACGGATGCAGTTGTCTCGATCGTAAGGCCGGCAATGACCGGATCCGGCTTGGTGGATGCGCTTGTGGCATTCCGCACCAGGAAATGCACCTCTGCCGTGCCGCTGACGTCTTCAATGGTGAAGCCCAGCGGGGCGGCTACCCGGTCGCTTCCTTTGATGGTGACATTTACTCCGTCAAGCACTTTCTCCTGGCCGGAATCTGTCGTATATTTGATGTAGAAATACATGGGACGGTTTGTGTTCCACCATTCCGCAAAATATCCGGTGGCTGTGTAAGAGCCAGCTTCTAAGGGGATGATGTATTCACATTCCTTGTATTCCTTTGCATACCAGCCGACGCCATAAATATTGTCCTCATTGGTGTTCTTCACGCCGTCATTTGCATCGCCCGGATTCACGATGCCCCAGCTGCCTTCGGTGTAGTACCTGTCAGGGGTCTCGTTGCGCAGCCCGGGAAGGGCGCTCTTTACCGTGTCAAACCTGCTGGAGGTGCTGTGTTCATTGTTCCAATCCCCGATACCGCAGTCAATGTAGTAAATCAGGTTCTTGGAGACGTCCATGGTGGTGATGGTCTTGTTGACAGCCATGCCGTCGAAAGGCTGGCCAGGCGCCACTATCGTGCCTTTGGCGGTTACGCTGCCGGCTTGGGCAAATGCATCGTTTGGCGTATCCCATTTGATGGAAACCTCAACTTTGGAGCCGTCCAGGGTGATGCTCACCTTTTCCGGCAATTTATATCCCGTCAGGGTGGTGCTGGGGATTTCATTTTCCACAGCGGCCTTTGCCCCATAGACGGTCATGACTGCCTCGTACTCAGAGGCTGTGATGTTCATGACTGTGCCGTGGCGCGGCCTGGAAGGAAGGTTGGCGTTGTTAATCCTGGTAAATGAGCCGGAGGACAGGTCGTTGGTGCCCATGGGGTAATAGCCGCCGTGCCCGAAATCGTCCAGCAAGAGGCACCATTTTGCCCCTGCGTTCGCAATGTCATCGTCATTGAACCGAAAGCAGCATGGGCCTTCTACGCCGCCTGCGATAGAGGTCTTATTTTCCGGATCGCTCCAGCCTACGCCGGTCCAGCTGCCCAGGAGGGAATCGGATTGCTCCTGGTACACGTATGTCTTGCTTTCATTTTTGGTGAAACGGTAATAAGTCCCATCGTCATCCCTTACCACTGTGCTGTCAATGGCGCTGTGGCTTTCGTCAATCCATACCTTTGGCTCGGTGAAGGTATAGAAATCCCTTGTCTTGCAGTAGTACAGCCTCTGCTTGCCGTAATTGTCGCCTTTTACCTTAGAAGCCCAAAATACCATGTACTCCCCAGTGCTCTCGTCATAGAAGATTTCCGGCGCCCAGGTGCATCCGGCTTCGATGCCTGCGCTGACGGTCATCATGCGCTGCTCGCTCCAGTGGATTAGGTCTGTGGACTCCCATACCATAATGGCCTGGCTGCCGGCTGTCTGCGCTACCCCCCAATCGCCGTTCTTTGCGATGCATAAGTCTGTGGCAATCAGGTAGAATTTATCCCCTTCTGGGGAACGGATGATGAATGGATCCCGCAGGCCTTCTGTGCCCATTTCAGAGTTCAGCACGCAATGGCCGTTGTTGAGCTCTTCCCAGTCTAAGCCGTCCCGGCTGGTTGCAAAGAAAATCTGCTCTTCCCCTGTGCCGTTTCCGACAAAGTAGGCGAAGATGTAATCCGTCATGGCTTCCGTCTCAGTCTTGGCCTTCACCGTTACCTGGAACGTCCTTGTGGTGTCGCCGGAAGGCTGCTTGAGGGTTGCCGTCAAGGTCACTTTCGTGTCGGCTGCCTGCCTGGATACAACACCGGCTGGCTTTGCGCCGTCTGCCGTGGAGCGGACAACGGCTTCATTGCTGGAAGTCCATACAATGTCTGAGCCGTTAGAGCCTTTGGCGGGCAGGGTGATATTGCCGCGGATATCGTCCGCATTTGGGATAGACAGCGCATGGAAGCCTTGTCTTTCCAGGGCTTGTGGATTTGTCACCTTCAAGGCGAAGGTTTTGTTGATAATCTGTTCGTTATTGTAAGCCCCTGTTAAAGTGATGGTGACGTCTGCAGGCTCTTCGCCTGTGTAGGCAATCTTTCCGCTGCTGTCAATCACAGCAGTGTCAGAAGACTTCCATGTCAGGGCGACGCCGTCAATTTCCCCTGGGAAGGAAAGGTCTGCCGTGACTTTGTCGATGCTTGCATTTCCGTTCAGCATGGCTTCTAAAGCCTTGCGCTCCACAGATTTGACAAATTGCTGCTGGGCTACGTCCGCATGGATGCCTGCAACCTGCTCTGCGGTCATGGCCTGCTTGTAAATCTTGAAGTCGCTGACGGAGCCCTTGAAGGAGGCGTCCGGCTTGTAAAGGGACTTGCCGATGTATCCAATGCAGCTATCCGTGCTGTTCGCAGAAAGGATATTCTGGATGCTGAAGCCGGATTCTGTGACGTCGGATGCTTGGCCATTCAAATAATAGGTGATATTCCCTTGGTCAAATACGACTGTCAGGATATTCTCGCCGCCAGAGGTGTCCCCAGCCAAGAGCTTGGAATTGGGGTAACGCTTTTCCGTGCTGTCGTCCTTGATGGCGGCCAGCATTTTCCCGCTGTAGTCCTTGTCGCTGGCATAGGGCGACACAAAGAGGTAATTCTTCACATTTGGCCATTCGCCCACTGCGGTGCCTAAGGTAAACAGCCAGGCAGAGGATTGGGTCACATCCGTATAGGTGGCCTCAATCGTGAAGGACTCCGTGCTTCCATCCTTCAAGGCGCCTGCCGGGATATCTACATATTTGTCTGTGCCGTCAAAATGCAATGCTTTGCTGCCATTCTCTTCTGTGAAGTCCGCATCTGTAATGGCATGCAGTGCGCCGTCTAAGCCATTCCCGCTGATATCGGTCAGCTTTCCATCGGCATGGCTCATATCGTAGTGCAGCGCAGGAGCCAGTTCTTCCCGAGCTTGCTTGGAGCCGCTCTCTTCCGCAGCTGCCTGTGCCGGCGCAGAAGGAAACATGGTGAATATCATGGCAAAGGCCATAAGCGTTGCCAGATACCGTCTGATGTGTTGCTTCATAATAAAAGCCCTCCTTAAAGATTTAGGATTTGATTGTGCAATTTACCTGTTATGGCGGGTAAGCCTTTGGCAGATTGCACATATCCAGTAGTATTATACTAAATTCTTCGTGGAAATGCAATAAAAATGATGGAAGCGCGCAAAAGAAGGGCGCCGTACAGGATTCCCCATCCCATACGGCGCCCTCTTGCTGCCAGGCTGTTTATTTGCGGATTGTAACGGATTTAACCTTGCTGTCCTTTCCGTAAACCTTGGAGCCCTTGGAGTCGACTTTATAAGCCTGCGCCTTGATGTAGTATTTCTTCCCTTTCTTCAGCTTGGTCAGGGTCACCTTGCCGGAAGATTTCACCATGACAGTCTTCTTGTTCTTTTTGAACTTCTTGTCTGTAGCGTATGTAACTCTGTAGCCCTTTGCGCCGCTGATTTTCTTCACAGTCACATCGCATTTCTTGGATTTGTTGTTCTTTGCGCTCTTAATGGCAGTGGTGGAGACGGTTACTTTCTTCCATTTTGCCTTTAAGGTGAGGTTGGAAGTCACTTTGGCGTTGAAGTTGTATTTTTTGCTGCCTTTGTACCATCCCACGAAGGTGTATTTTGCCCTGGTTGTCTTGGGGCTTGCGACAGTCTTGCCGGACTGCACCTTCTTGCTGGATACCTTGGAGCCGCCGTTGCTGTCAAATTTCACGGTGTAAGTGGATGGTACGGCTTTCCAGCGGGCAGTCAAGGTGATGTTGTCATTTACCGGTGTGTTAAAGTCATATTTTGCATTTCCAAGGTACCATCCGTCAAAGGTGTAGCCCTTCCTAGTGGGATCCTTGGGCTTGCTGGCTTTCTGGCCTTCAATAACCGTGCCGTTGGAGATTTCAGAGCCGCCGTTGCTGTCAAATTTCACAGTGAAATAAACAGGGTCTTTTGCGGCTACGGTGATGCGGAAGGATTTCCTCCTCACCTGGTTGCGCACTGTGTCATTGCCTGCTACAGTAATGGTGGCTGTCAGCTCTACGGATGCGTCTCCAGCTGCATAGGATGGCCTGGTCACTTTCCCGGCAGATGTGAGGACTGCCTCGTTGGAAGATTCCCATGCCACGGCTGCGCCGTTGGAAGTCTGAGCTGGGAGCGTAATGTCAGAGGCCACTTCTGTTGCGGATAAAGCAAGCTCTGCTTCCGCTGCGTCTGCCTTATCTACAAATGCCTTGGCTGCCGCTTGATAAGATGCGTCCCATTTCAGCTTCAGGTTGTTGTATTCTTCTGAGGTGATTGGCATAATCGTGCCGTGGCTTGCGTCCGGCTCTGGCATGGAGTAAAGGGTCTTGCCGTTTACGGTTTCATTTTTGCCGGTTCCAATCACGTGGAAGTTCCCCTCTTCTATATTGGAAGAAAGGCCTGGGAAAATCGTAGCGCCTGTTCGGTCAGCCACCAGGCAGTATACGTCGTTGCCATCTAAAGTAAAGCCCTTTAAGGACGCCACTTCCTTGGCATTTGCAACATCGTCGTTGTTGATCTTGAAGATACAGCCGCCTTCAATCTGGCCGCCGCTGATATCCAGGGAATTGGGATGCACCAAATCCCATTCCTTAGAGGTCAGGGATTTGCTCCTCTCGCAGAAGATGCGCTTGCTGGGCGTGCCGTTGACAGTGCCGCCGTCTTCGTTCTTGGTGTAACGGTAATAGTAATCCCCGACTTTAATCACAGTTGTGTCAATTACGGAGCCGGACTGCTCAATCCAAACCTGTGCTTCGGAGAAATTGTAGAAATCCCTGGTAGTAGCATAGTAAACCCTTTGCTTGCCATAGCCGTCATCGCCTGTCTTGGAAGCCCAGAACACCACGTATTGGCCGGTCTCATCGTCCCAGTATGCCTCAGGAGCCCAGGTGCACCCAGCGTTGTCCCTTGCCACTTTGCATTCCCTCTGGTCGCTCCAGTTCACAAGGTCTGTGGACTCCCATACCATAATCTTCTGGCTTCCATTGCGTTGGTTCTGGTCCCAATTCTGACCTGGATAATGGACGCCGTCCTGCTCCAATCCAGCCACGGTTAAGTCTGTGGCAATCAGGTAGAAGCGGTCTCCCTCCGGGGAGCGGATAATGAATGGGTCGCGGAGCCCATGGGTTCCCAGCCTGGATTCCAGCACAAACTGGCCGTTATTCAATGCCTTGAAGTTCAGGCCGTCTTCGCTGACGCCAAAATAGATGCGTTCATCTTTATGGCTGGTATATGGGAAATAAGCGAAGATGTAGTCCGTCGTCTCTGGTGTCTTGATTGCTTTTTTCACAATGCATTCAAATTTCTTTTCCATAGTCACATTATTTTTGGAAAGCTTTGCTGTCAATGTGACTTTTGTATCCTGGGACTGCCTCGTAACGATGCCTGGCAGGATGCTGCCGCTGGCAGTGGTCTTGATGACAGATTCATTGGAGGATGTCCAGGTAATTGCAGAGCCGTTTGCGCCAGTTTTCGGAAGGGAAACGTTCCCGCGGATATTGTCTGCGTTGGGGACGGTAAGCCTGATGGAGTCTAACAGCACCAGGTTCTCGTCCGTTGGATTTCCGATAACTGTGAATGTCAGCGCCTTGTCGGCCGAAACCCCATTCCGCTCAACGGTGGCCGTCATGGTGACAGTGGTATCCAACAGAGGAATGGTAACCTTGCCTTCTGCGCTTATCACAAATGGATCGCTGCTCACCCATTTGGTGATGTTGCCTTCCAAGTTCTTTTCGCCGATGGTGGTCTTGGAAGGAAGCGCCAAATCTGCCTTGATTTCATCTTTGGAAGCGTTGGCGCCCAGGCAGTCTGTCTCTGCTAAATGGATATCCGTGGCTGTAAAGTCGTTGACGGACAGGCTGTCCAACATTTCTTCGATGTCAGCCTGCAGTGCAGTCACTTCTGCATCGGACAAGGCTTTGTCATAAATGCGGAAATCAGCCACGGAGCCTTTGAACTTGGGGTCTTCGGGATATAAGGACCATCCCATATAGCCGTCCAGGCCGTCCCCGGCAGTCATCAGGCCTTGCAGCGTGGTCTCTTTGGCATTTCCGTCATTCATGTTGATGCTGTTCTGCTTCTGCCCGTTCAGGTAGAAGGTGAAATCCTTGGTGGCGTCTGAATAGGTGGCGGTGATATTCTGCCATACGCCTTCGTCCAGTGCTTTGTCCCCTCCGATAACAGACTCATAGTTCCAGCCATTGCCGCCGCTGTCTGGCACGAACCCCACGCCGCCGCGCAGCTTGCTGTCCTGGTTGGAGCAGCCGGTGATGTACATGTAGCGTTTATTGGAAGTGCCCAGCGCCCACATCCAAGATGACTTGACGTTCTGCGTGACCTTTACAAGCATGTTCACAGTCACTTCGTCCATGTCCGTGCGGATGGTTCCGTCTGGAATCTTCACATATCCCCCATTCAGGTTCAGCACGTCAACCCCCTCAACCTTCGTGCTTTCCACTGCGTCTACGATGGTGCCGTTATGGTTGTTGTTGGTCAAATCTTTCACGGTTCCATCTTCGTTGGTGGTCATGTCCCAATGCATGACCATGTTGCTGTCAGTGGCAGCTGCCTGTACGCTGCCCAGTCCGGCCGCAGGCAACATCGTCACTGCCATTGCAATTGCAGTCAGCCTGGCAACTGCAGACTTGAAATGCCTTGCAAATTTCATCTCTTTCTCCCTCCTTTTTCGATGAGTCTTGTGCCTCTTCCTAATGCCTATTTGGAGGCGCAAGCTTTACATTGGGTATTATATCATATAACGGCCTTTCTGCGCAATCGGGTTTTATACAAAAGAGACAAGAAACTAGTTGCAACATTCAAATGTCCTCTCACAACAATCTAAAAGGTTTTTGCCAGAACCTGCCGATAAAGTAAATGAGCGAGGTGGGCAAGTTGAAGGTAGCGATTTGTGATGATGAATGCCTTGCCAGGAGCCGCATCCACAGCCTGGTGCAGCAGCAGGGCATAGGCTGCCAAATAGAGGAGTTTCCCTCTGGCCGGGCGCTGCTGGAGGCCATAGACGGGGCAGGAGAATGGCCGGACATTTTGTTTTTGGACATTGCCATGGAGGGCATGGACGGCATAGCGGTGGCCAAAGAGCTGTGCGCCAGGCACCGTGAGAGCCAAGAGCCGGTGTGGGGCAGCCTCCCATTGCTGATTTTCGTATCCGGCCGGCCGGAATACATACTGGAGGCCTTCGGGGTGAATGCGTTCCAATTCTTGTTAAAGCCCTTTGGGGAGGCAGAATTTAACCGTATATTTGCCCAGGCGGCCAGGGAATACAGCAGCCTGGCTGCCCAGAAGCAGAGAAAGCCCAGGGAAATCCTGGTGCGGAGCCAAAACGCTACCAGGAGCATCCGGGCGGACAGCATTTTCTATGTGGAGAGCAGCAACCGGAAGGTCATCTTGTGCCTGGGGCAGGAAAAGATAGAGTACTATGGCAAAATCGGCGGCCTGGAGCAGGAGCTGGGAAGCGGCTTTTTCCGGGTGCATAAGGGATTTTTGGTGAACATGCAGTATGTGGAGCAGTACAGCCGCACAGGGGTGCGCATGCAGAATGGGGACACGCTGCTGGTTTCCAAATACAAGTACCAGGAGTTTGCGAAGGCGTATCAGAATTTTATTTCAGAATGAGTTATGGAGGTATGGGTTTTATGAGAATGACAGACCATGTATTAAATGCAACGGCCTTGCGGTCAGGGGTTCCGATTAACAGCGTGTCCCTGGTAAGCCAACTGGGCAGGAATTCCCAAGGCAGCCTGCTGGAGGCTCTGGACAAGGGCAGCGCAGCCGGCGCCGGCAAAAAGGACAGCTATGAGAAATTAAAGAAAGCGGCAGAGCAGTTGGCGCAGAGCATGGACGCCTTTGCCAAGGAAGGGGAAGATTCCATCTTTGCTAAGGCCAAAGCGACTGGGGACAGCCAGGAAATCCAAAAGAGCCTGGAAAGCCTGGCGAAAAGCTACAACGAGACGTTAAAGGCGCTGAAGTCCACGGCCTCCCCCATGGACGCCTATTACCGCCAGATGCTGCAGGAAGCCGCCAAGGAGAGCGGAGAGTCCTTGGCGGGGATTGGGGTTAGCTTAGGAAAAGACGGGACTATCAGCATTGACAAGGAGAAGTTGGCGGCGGCAGGCATTGAAAGCTTGGAAGAGGCGCTGGGTGCTTCTGCAGGCTTCACATCCAAGGTGTCCTTTCTGGCGGGGCGGATTTTCGGCAACGCCAGGGCAAATGCAGAGAGCAGTTCCGGCCGGTACGATGCGGCTGGGAATTCTTATGCCGCCTACAGCAATATGTATGACATTTGGGGATAACCGATTTGTATAGAATCTGTAAAGGAGCGCTTATGAGCGATAACACCATCAATGTCAGTTATATGACCAAGGCTTATACGGATTTTCGGAAAACCTATGAAGCCAGACATAAGACGGCCTCCACAGGCAGGACGGATGCGGGCGCAGCAGCGGAAGAGTCTGGCCAGGCTTCCTTTCAGGGCAGGCTGGAGGGGAAGGCGGACGCATGGGATGCGGCGCTAAGCCAGGCTTCTCCTCTAGGGGCGTTGCAGGGGGAAGCCATGACAATGGAAGAATACAAGCAGTATATCTATGATAAGATTTGCAGCATGCCCATGCACCCCTCCCGGATGCAGGATAATTTTTCCATTCAAATCTCAGACGCAGGCTTTGAGGCCATGAAAAACAATCCGGAATACGAAGCATGGGTGCTGCAGGATATCCGCACGGGCTTTCAGCGGGAAAATGTCTTGGCGGGCGTCTGCGGCGGCTCTTTTTGCATTTCCTATTACGGTGCCGCAAAAGAGGAATGCCATGCCCAGATGTGGTCAAAGGGCTATCGGAATGGGAAGGGCGAGAGCCTGTACAAGCTAAAGTCTGAGAAGAGCTTCTGGGAAAAGCGGCGAGAGAAACGGCGGAAGCTGAAGAAGCTGCAAGATGAGCTGCGCAGGGATGAGCTGCTGGAGAAACGGCGCATCCAGCAAGCCTGCGCCCAGAATATCATGCTGGCCCGGAAGGACAAGGAGGACATGAGCCAGTCAGAGGCCATGGCCAAGGCGATGGACCAGGTGATGCCAATTTATAACACGCACCTTATGATGGCGCTGCTGAATGGGAGTGCAGGAGGGGTTTAAGCAAAATTTACAAAGGACGCATCCTGAAAAGATGGGGCTGTCGCATCGATGATTGAAAAATCAGAGATGTGGCAGCCCTTTTTGCATGTCATAGTAAACCGGCAATGCGGATGATTAAGCCCATGTAAATGCATACGGGAATTTCATCTTCAAATGTATATTGTGTTGTTCCGGTGTCATTTACAAAATCATAGACGTTGACCGTGGATGTGGACGGGTTCACAATCCAGTACTCCCGGACGCCTGCTGTGTGGTATTTAAAAAGCTTTATCCCATAGTCAATGTGGCTCGTGCTGGGGGAAATGATTTCAATTACCCAGTCGGGAGCGCCATTGCAGCCATCATCGTCCAATTTTGCCTTATCAGAAATGACAGAGATATCTGGCTCGACATAAGTTTTGTCATCCTTGTTTAAAAATACTGCAAATGGGGCGGCGAATACTTCACACGAGCCTTTCTGGGATCTGATATGCTGGTAAATGGCAGCATGCAAAGCGCCAGATATCCTTTGGTGTATTGTCTTTGGCGGCGCCATTAAATATATTTGCCCGTCAATCAGCTCTGCCCTCTGGCCGTCCGGGAGGGCGTAGATATCATCAATTGTGTGATGATTCCTCGCTTTCTTTTTATAGGTAGATTACCATTCAAGTAATAAAAAGTCAATCTGAATCATATTCTGGATTTTGTCTTTCGTTGAATGCCAGCAAGCGTTTCCATTTTTCAGCGATAATCTCGAAAGTGAAATCTTGGGCTATTTCATAAGAAGATTGGTGGAAATGCTCCAGGCGTTCTTCATCAGAAAAAATGTCAATGATTTTGTCTGCAAATTCATGAATCAGCCTATTGTCATCTTCAATGTCTTGGTTTAAGTCAAAATCGATTAAAAAGCCGTTTTTATCCGGATGGATAAATAAGCGGTTGCCGTATCTCGCATTTAAGCCAATAGCCGCAGTGCCGGAGCCAATGGCTTCCATAATGGAAAGCCCTAAGGTTTCCCATAGAGACGCAGAGATATACACTTCATAGTTTTGGTAGACGTCTGTAACGTCTGCGTAACCCATAAATCGGATATAATCTTCCGCTTGATGGGCAGAGATGATAGCCTGCAAATATTGGAGGTAGCCATAGGAATTGTTGCCGTATATATCAAGGTGAATACGGGGATTGTGCTGGTGTGCCTTTATCACACTTTTTACAATCCATTCCACTTTCTTTCGTTTGTCAATACGCGAGACGGAAATAAGGGAATAGGGATTTCGCTTAGTTTTGGGATAGCGTAAATGATGGAGGCATCCTGCTGGAATCACTTCAATGTTTGGGATTTTGCAATTGTATTCTGTAAGTTTTTCTTTCAGTTCTTTTTTTTGCTCTTGGGTGGATACTACCATAGTGTCAATTTTATCTACATATTTAAACAAATAATAATATTCCCAATTTAGATAAGTGCAATAGGGATCTTCCCCTTTTTCGTAAAAATGCCCAGAGTGAAGGATGGCGATGTAGCGAGCTTTTTGGCCAAATTGGAACAGAGGCTGCAGGAAATCAAAGCATGCAGGCCTGTCAATCAGCAAAATATCCTGTTCGGTTAAGCACAGCTTTTGGATAAAATCAGCAATTAGCTGCTGTTTGGTGAGGAGGCTGCCGTCAGGGAAGAAGTAACGCTCATTTTCATCTTCAAAGACTTGGCAGTAAGCCACAGAGCCATCTTTGTTATAAAATGTGCGTCTGGTCAGCTTGGCATAGGGCTTATTGTTATCAGAAGCAGTTACATAAAAATTCGCATAAGCCATCCCATTCGTATACATTTCCGTACGGACTAAATTTTCATTTTTAAAATAGTGGATGCCGTAATAATAGTCTGGCCGTGCTTCGTCTAGTAAAATAGAAGCAATTTTCATATTATCCCGATAGAGGCGTATTTCGCAGTTGGAATGAATTGTATGCGTATAGCGCAGGATTTCTTTTAATTCTTCTAATTTTGCAGATACTTGGCCAGAAAGCTCTAAGGAACGGTTATCAGTAAAGAAATGGTGTATGCTAAGCATTTGCTTTATGCTGATGCCGACATTTTGATATTGGTTAATATAAATTCTTTCTGGCAGGTCTGTAAAAATATATGTAAGGGGATAATTTTTTAGCATTTGTGCTCGGTAGCCTTGGGCATTGTCCACTCCGTTTGGAGAATATCCAACTAACAGGTTAAATACATAGATTCCCACGATTTATTCCTCCGTATTGTGTGGTGTAAGGTGAATGTGGATGGCATTTATATCAGTGATAAAAAATTTCATTTTTCCACATGTTGCGAATGTTGTTTTGCTGTTTTTTTAATAAATGCTGCATGAGTGCAGGATTGTTTAAGTTTTGTCTTATTGCCATTGAAAGGTCATCATATTTCGACACGGCAAAGACGCACTCGTCAATAACCAATTCCTTGTGATGTAATGTATTTTCAAACCCTAGGATTAGCAAGTTCTTCTGGTGTGCGGTGTCAATGGCATTGTATATTTCACGGTAATGATTGATATCTAAATAGAAATCACAAGTATCCCATAAAGCGTTTAATGCCTCCTGGCTAATTTGCGGATAGATTTTTATGTTCTTTCGTTGTTCTGATAATCGGATCAGGATTTCCGATACCTGGGTGTTTGCGGCAATATGGAATGTCATTTCGGGCAATGCAAAGGAGATTGCTTCAATCCCTTCTATTTGGTCGGAGGCTGTTAGGATAAGTGCTTCCGTATTTGCATGGTTAGTAGGATAGCTATTGGGAATTGTGTGGAACAAATAGCCATTTTTCATGCCAGAGTCTTGATATTTTTGCAATAAATCAGGCTTTTCAAATAGGGCGTATTTCCATGTTACTTGTTCCTGAAGCATATGGCTGATAAAGGAAAGCTGTTTTTCTTCCTGGACGAATATTGCGCAGGATTTGGCAAGCCCTGTTTTTTCAATACAGTATGCAATGAACTGTGAATAAGAGGTGAAATAGGCTTTTAGCTTACCGTTATCGAATAAGGAAACGACATCGTTTTGAGGCTGTGAGACAATTAGCTCTTTTTGGTTAAAAGAGTAAAATACTTGCGATTCGATGGATCCCTCTTTGTCTAAAAATTGGCTGGCATAGTGCACCCCATATCTGTTATAAAAATCAATTTTATAAACCCATCCGCTTTCCATGCGCCATTTTATGTATGCGATGTTTTTGTTTTCTTGCGGCTCAGAAAAAGATATTGTGGCTTTTTTACGCCCCATGTCATAAATAGCGCCTTGTGATCTGCTGTCCAAGCGGATTTCCCATAATTCCGGGACTTTTAAAAAATTTAGAAATAGCCCTTTTTCAACAGGTGGGCAGGAAGGCTGTGCAGGTGAAAAAAGTTTGTATGGAGTTAATGCCCAATCGGGCAGGAAGCCATTGTCTTTAAGACAAAATACGACAAGGTCGATTCCCAAGAACTGCGCCATTTGTCGCACTTTAATCATGTTTTCGGTATATTTTTCAAAAATAAGAATCATTCTGCACCTTCTTTCGAATTGTTTTAGGGGTATTTATAAAACAAAAATAACACAACTTGTGTAACAGGTCAAGAAAATAGCAGACTTTGGAAGAAAAGGTAGATTTTTCATTTTAGAAGTGATAAAATTAATACTAATTAGGGAAAGGCTGTTTTTGACAAAATTTCCTTAATTGTTATGTCTTTGTTTCTTGTATGGAGTTTTCATGGATTATGGGGGTGGATATATGGGCAAGAGAGGGAATTTGGGGGTGTTGCCACCAGGCTTGGCAACCTGTTGCTGAGCGCCATCGAGGGCAATGGGGATTACCAAAATTATTGATGGCCTGCATGAATATTTATGCAGTGAAATTTTGGCAAACCGTTGGAAACAGCGGGGCGCAAAGCCAAAGGGACTAAGGCGTTTCGTGCGCTATGTCAGCCTAGCTGCTAATTAATAAGAGCAAACCGCTGGAAACGGCGGGACGCAAAGCCATGGGGGCTAAAGCTTGACGCCACGCCAGCCCAGCTGCTAATTACATTAGCAAACCATTGGAAACAGTGGGACGCAAAGCTATGGGGGCTAAGGTGCGTTTGCACTATGCTAGCCCGGTCGCCGGAGTCTTTGCATCCGAGATCTTTGCAAAGAAAGGACAATATTGTGAAAACATTGAAAATATTATGCAATAGCGGTTTTTTTCTACTTCTTGCACAGCAAGTGTGCGCAAGTATGCCGAAGGTTACCGCTTTTGCCGCAGAGATTTGGGCTGACGGCACGACTGATTATGGCGTTTTAGTTGCAAGTGAGCAGGTTTTGTTTGCAGATAAGTGACGGAAACGTCATGAAAGTCAATGAAACGATAATCTAGTTAAGGCATAAGGAAAAAGGAGTGGAAGAAAATGATGAATAGAAAAGATATTATTAAAAGTATTGCTGCGGCGGGTGTTGCAATCGGCGGAGCAAGTGTGATTCAGGGTGAAGAGCTTGTCTATGCTGCTGAACTTGAGCAAATGGAACTGGATAATGCAGGTGAATTGGTGATTGAGTTGGCAGAGGCTGAACAGGGCGAGTCGCAGGCACCCGAAACGCCGAGTGAGAATTCTGTGTCGGAGGCAGCCAGCGAGAGCCTTACGGAAAGCGCAGCTTCTTCTGAGAGCGAGGATACAGGCGCTGCCTCAAGCGAGTCTACGTCATCAGAGACTGTAAGCGAAAGTGCAAATGCAGATTCTTCCGAAAGCCATGTTACAGACATTGAGTCAGCAGAGGGCACAGAATCCCTTCGGGAGATGTCCCAGCATGTAATGCAGGAGCAGGAAGAAGAGGAAGCTGTATCAGATTTTACATATGATGCAGAAGCGGAAGCGATTTTGGCTGATTTGGCCAGCAGACCGGCAGCGGCAGAGGCTTTTGTAAATAGGATGTCGGTGAATGGCGTGACTCCTTTGGCAAATAATGCGAAAGGTTGGCGGGATTTATCTACAGGGCAACGGATTAAATTGCTTTGGATTTTAGTGACTCAGGGCTGGGATGCATTTTTGGAAGAGTATAAAAAAATGACGGGCTCAGATGGTACAGATGATTCAATGCTTGACAGTATTTCAAAGAGTCATAGTGAGTCAATATCAGAGAGCGAAAGCGCCAGCACAAGCAAGAGTGAGAGTGAAAGTACGAGTAAGAGCTTAAGTGAAAGTACCAGCACAAGCAAGAGCACGAGCTTGAGTGAAAGCGCCAGCACAAGCAAGAGCACGAGTTTAAGTGAAAGTGCTAGCACGAGCTTGAGTGAGAGCATGAGCACAAGCCAGAGTGAGAGCACATCCACGAGTTTGAGTGAGAGCGTATCCACA
>CAOKUK010000015.1 GCA_948472595.1 uncultured Eubacterium sp. | reverse complement strand
GGATTGGCATGAGCGAGGAATTCGTGGCGCATATTTTCGAGCCCTTTGAGCGGGAGAAGACTTCCACAATCAGCCGCATCCAGGGGACGGGGCTTGGGATGGCGATTACGAAAAACATCGTGGATATGATGAACGGCACCATCGAGGTGAAAAGCAAGCAGGGAGTGGGCACGGAGTTCCTTGTATGCTTCACCTTCCGCCTGCACGCAGAGGCCAAAGAGGTGCCGGATATACCAGAGCTGAAAAATGCCAGGGCGTTGGTGGTGGATGACGACTTCAATACCTGCGACAGCGTTTCCTATATGCTGCAGCAGATTGGGCTGCGGGCGGAATGGACCCTGTCCGGCAAGGAGGCGTTGCTGCGCACCCGCCAGGCCAACATGCGCGGGGATACTTACAGCGTGTATATTGTGGACTGGCTGCTGCCGGATATGAATGGAGTGGAGGTGACCAGGAGGATCCGCAAGGAGATGGGGGAGGATGTGCCCGTCATTATCTTGACTGCTTACGACTGGTCTGAAATAGAAGAAGAGGCGGAAGAGGCCGGCGTCACCACAATCTGCAGCAAGCCGCTGTTTTTCTCGGAGCTGCGCAGGTGCTTAGACTCCATTGTCAATTCTGAAGAGCGGAAGGAGCGGGAGAAGGGCAAGCGGAAACGGAAGCTGCGCTCTGGGCGCATCCTGCTGGCAGAGGACAACGAGCTGAACCAAGAGATTGCCGTGGCTATCTTAGGGGACGCAGGCTTTACCACAGAGGTTGCGGAAAATGGCCGAGTTGCAGTGGAGATGATAAAGAAGGCCAAGCCGGGGTATTACCAGCTTGTCCTGATGGACGTGCAGATGCCGGAAATGAATGGGTCTGAGGCCCCCAAGGCCATACGCAGCCTGGGGGATGCGGAGAAGTCCTCCATCCCCATTTTGGCCATGACGGCGAATGCCTTTGAGGAGGATAAGCAGGAGGCCTTAAATTGCGGGATGAACGGGCATATTGCGAAGCCCATCGATGTGAAGAGCCTGTTCGAAACCTTAGACAGGGTATTGGTATAAGAATAGAGAGGGAAAACGCCGGGCCAGGGAGGCCTGGTGTTTTTTTATAGGAGATACCTTTAAAATTAGTTGACAAGTGCAGACGATAGTAGTAGTATAAAAGGGACTACAAAAGTAGTATAGGAGGATTGAGATGGAAGTGAAGTTATTTGATTCAGAGCTGAAGGTGATGGGCGTGCTGTGGCGGCAGGGGGATACCATAGCGAAGGAGATTGCAAAGGCCTTGAAGGAGGAGGTGGGCTGGAATAAGAATACGACCTACACTTTGATTAAGAGGTGTATGGCCAAGGGGGCGATTGCCCGCTCGGAGCCGCATTTTATGTGCCATGCGCTGATTTCCAAGGAGGAGGTGCAGCAGGCCGAGACAGAGGAACTGATTAATAAAGTCTATGATGGGTCTTCGGATAAGCTGTTTGCGGCGCTGCTTGGGAGGGAGAAGCTCACCAAAGAGCAGATTGAGAATTTGAAGCGGATGGTGAAGGATTTGGAATGAGGTGATGGGAAATGCCTTTATGGCAGATGAGCCTTTATGGAGGGGCGATGGCAATGGCGGTCGCCGTTTTGCGCCGCCTGCTGCAGGATAAGCTTCCCCGGGAAAGCTTCTTAGTTTTGTGGGCGGTTGTGGCCTTGCGCCTGATGGTTCCGGTAAATGTGAGCGCAGGGTGTAATATTTATGCTTGGCTGGAGGCTGGGATTGCCAGGGGCGTTAAGGAAGCTTGCCAGCTTTTGGAGGGGGTAAGCGAAAACGGCGTGGAAAGGCAAAAAGCGTTGGGGAGCTTACAGGCAGAGGAAAGGGGTGAGCCAGCAAGCGGCAAGGCGGAAAGCGCTTCTATGGAAGAAAGTGCGCAAGATATGGAAAGTGCGGCAGGTTTTTTGGCTACTGCCTGGAAGGCCGTTTATCTGGCGGGAGTATTCTTGTGCGCAGGATATTATTTGGCGGCTTATGCCAGATGCCGCCGGGAATTTCGGTGTTCCCTGCCGGTTGAGGATCCATTTGTCCTGCATTGGGCAGATTCCCTTTCCATGAAGCGGAGGGTTTCCGTCCGCCAGTCGGAGGCGATTGCCGCTCCTGTCACCTATGGAGTCTTTTGCCCAGTGATACTTTTGCCGAAACGGAAGGTATGGGAGGATGAAGGGCAGCTGGAATTTGCGCTTGCCCATGAGGCAGAGCATATCCGCCATTTTGACATAGGCAAGAAGCTGGCTTTCGTTGCGGCTGCCTGCATTCACTGGTGCAATCCCCTGGTGTGGATGATGCTGGCCTTGGCGAACCGGGATTTGGAATTGGCATGCGATGGAAGGGTTGTGCGTCGTTACGGCGATGGCGTTCGGTCTGCATATGCATATGCGTTGATTTGCATGGAAGAGAAAAAAAGCAATTGGGCCATTGTGGGAAATGGATTTAGCGATTGTGGGATGGAAGAGAGGATTGAGGCGATTATGAATAGGAAGAAATGGACGATAGGGACATTTGCAGCAGCGGCGGTGATGGTGGCAGGGGTTACGGCTGTCTTTGCCACGGCGCCGGCAGCAGAGGAAAAGGATGTGAGGGCTCAGGCAGGCATGGCGGCAGAAATTAAGGATGACGGTGGAGACGCAATGCGGCGGTTGATGCACAGCATTTCTGTCAGCGAGGAATTTCCAGAATATGAGAAGCTTGGGTTGAGCTATGACGAGGAGGGGGGGCGCCTTATGTATAAGGGGGAGGCTGTGGGGTATTTTAAAGATGAGATTGAGCCAGGCGTCTGCCGTAGGTTTTCTATGGGAGACGGTGCGGCTGGGATTGTAGTGGCCCGCGATTCCTCCAATAAAATAATTGGGTTCCATGCAGGCGGGGCAGAGGAAATCAAGAATCTGTATTCCACTAGCGAGGCAGTGGCCACACAGGTGGAGACAGGGGATGGCGAACAGTCGACAGTGACAGTGACTGTTATAGAAGGGGAAGGGGGTATGGGACGCAGGGATCCAAAGGGGAATATAACTGCCCCAGAGGAGCTTTCCCGAGAAGAAATGCAGGAAACCGCAGACGGGAAGGGGCTGTGCGTTCCGCAAGAATAATCCTTCCCAGACGCCTGGGTTCTGCAGAAATTTTCAGGTTGCGGAATAGGCGGAACTATGCTACAATCAAACTGTTCAAGACACAGTTGGCAAAGTGGTTTAGCATAGAGGAATTGTAATTATGGGAAAAAATATTAAGGTGTTTTTGAGGAATAGCTTCATCTGCGTAATCAGTATCTGTATCATTGTTTTTATTTACCTGCTGTTTATTATGTCCAGGAGCACGGAGTCCACAATTGATGAAATCAGTGAGATTTATATGTCTGAGATGAGCATTCAGATTCGGCAGAAATTTTCCTCCATTGTGGGCTTGCGCCTTGATCAAGTAGGGGGAGTCGTCAAGCGTATGGCCACGGAAGATTTAGTGTATGGCGATGAGATGTTAGAAGACCTTACGTTGAATGGCCAGGTCAGGGGCTTTGACTACTTAGCCATGTATTCCAAGGAAGGGGTTCTGGAGACTGTTTATGGGGATGAGGTGCAGATGGAAGATGGCAATTTCCTTGAGTCCTTAGAGCAAGACGGCAATATCGTCGCCATGGGGACAAGCAATGATGGCGAGAGAGTCTTGATTTTAGGGAGGCCTGCAAGCTATCCTATGAAGGGCGGCAAAGAGTGTGCGGCCTTGTTGGCGGGCGTCCCCATGGATTATTTGAAAGAAGCCCTTTTCTTGGATTCCTCCGATACGTTAGTATATTCCCATGTCATTAATGCGGAAGGGAATTACGTCATCCGCAGCGGGGACGCATTCCGGGAAAGCTATTATGACCGCATTTATTCGGAGACCCAGGATTACCATGAAGAGGAAACGCAGGAATATGTGGAGGGGCTTAAGGAGGCTATCCAGGAAGGGGATGTGTATTCAAAACATATTCTTATGAAGGGGGAAAAGCGCTATACTTACTGCACGCCGATTTCTGAGAACGTTGATTGGTATCTGATTACCGTTATGAGGAGCAAATTGATGGATGAGCCAATCAGCAGGCTGGATACCCAGCGCGCAGCCATGATGCTGGGCTCGTCGCTTTTAATTCTGATTGCCATGTCGATTGTGTTCTATCTGTATTTCCGTTTGTCTACACAACAGATGCGGGAGTTGGATCAGGCCAAGGAGAAGGCTGTCCGTTCAGATAAGGCGAAGAGCGAATTCCTCTCCAGCATGAGCCACGATATCCGCACCCCTATGAACGCCATTATCGGGATGACGGAGATTGCGCTGAAGAACATCAAGGATTCTGACCGAGTGTTGGATTGCCTGAATAAGGTGAAGCTTTCCAGCAAGCATCTGTTAGGGCTTATCAATGACGTGCTTGATATGTCCAAGATAGAGAGCGGGAAGATGATTTTGAATATGAACCTGATGTCCCTGCGGGAATCCATGAATGACATTGTAAATATCATGCAGCCGCAGGTGAAGGCCAAGGGTCAGTATTTTGACATTTTTATCCATTCCATCCGTTCGGAGAGCGTCTACTGTGATTCCGTCCGGCTGAACCAGGTGCTGCTGAACCTCTTGTCCAATGCGGTGAAGTTTACGCCGGAGGGCGGCAGGGTGGATATGCACCTGTATCAGGAGGAGTCCCCTAAGGGCGAGGAATATGTGCGCGCATTTTTTGTGGTGGAAGATACTGGGATTGGGATGTCAAAGGAATTCCAGCAAAAGGTTTTTGACAGCTTTGAGCGGGAAGGCACGGAGCAGGTGGCCAGGATTGTGGGCACCGGCTTGGGGATGTCCATCACGAAGGCCATCGTAGACCTGATGGGGGGCTCCATTGAATTGAAGAGCGAGCCGGGCAAGGGCTCTGTTTTCCGCATTATCCTGGATTTGAAGAAATCAGACATTGATGAGAAGGATATGATGCTGCCCAAGTGGAAGATTCTGGTGGTGGATGACAATGAGCAGCTCTGCACCAGCGCTGTTTCCAATCTGCAGGAATTGGGCGTGTACACAGAATGGACCACAGATGGCAGGGATGCCATTAATATGATTACAGACCGCCACCTGCAGGGGGATGATTACGATTTCGTCCTGGTGGATTGGAAGATGCCGCACATGAATGGGATTGAGGTCATCCGTGAGATGCGGAATGTGACAGGCGCAAAGAGGGTGCCGGCTTTCTTGATTTCCGCTTATGACTGGAGCGAGCTGGAAGGGGAGATTGACACTTCCGAGATTGAGGGCTTTATCTCCAAGCCCCTGTTTAAATCCACACTGTTCTTATACCTGCGGAAATATATGGAGGATTCCGATGTGGAGAGCGCAGAGGAGGAAGAGGAGATTGACTTTGGCGGGAAGAAAATCCTTCTGGCGGAGGATATTGATTTGAACTGGGAGTTCATCAGTGAGATACTGACTTCTGTGGGGCTGGTTCTTGAGCGGGCAGAAAACGGCAAGGAGTGCCTGGATAAGTTTGAGCAGTCAAAGGTAGGGTTTTATGATGCAATCTTAATGGACATCCGCATGCCGGTTATGAATGGCTATGACGCCACTGCAGCCATCCGCGCCCTAAACCGCCCGGACAACGATTTGCCGATTATTGCCATGACGGCGGATGCCTTTTCCGATGATGCGCAGCATTGCATGGAGGTGGGCATGGATGCGCACATTGCAAAGCCTATCGATTTAAAAGAGTGCATGAAGACATTGCAGAAGTATTTGGATTAAGAAGGCGCAGGCTCAGTGTACAAGGAACGCAATTGTTAGGATGCGCTATGATGGCAAAAGGAATCCCGTTTTGCGGGATTCCTTTTATCTTATAGGTAATTCCGACAGAAATGCTTATTAGATAGAAAGCTCTTTGGAGGATGCATGCGCATACGCAGAGGCATTATGACGCAAAATGGGATATACTTAGGGGAACCTGTATGAAAAGGAATATAAAACCTGCCAGGGAAAAAATATTTTAAAAATTAATAAAATTTGTTTTGATTTTTTGGAAAATGTATGTTATACTAATTTCGCTGTAGAAAAAAGGCAAAGGCGTATCCTTTTTAAGCAGCTTTTCTGTGTCATTTTAAAAATGCGCCGACCAGATATGCCAGGGCAGAATGGGCATTGACAATTCGTATAATTTACATGCACCCATAGTTTAACGGATAAAACACCAGATTCCGGTTCTGGGGCTGGGGGTTCGATTCCCTCTGGGTGTATTGGAACTTTTAATCATCACAGCCCTGATTGTTCAGGGCTGTGAGCGAATCTTATAGATGAATGGAATAAGGAGCACACATGAGCAATTCTAAAAATAGAAGAAAATCCAATTATGACGTTGATTCAAATAAAATAATCGCTTTTTGCAAGAAGAATATAAAGTATATCTCAGCAGGGATTTTGACCATCGCATTGGTTACTGTGCTTGCGATGACCGTGGGCGACAGCAAGGGCGACAATGAGGCAGACAGCGCTGCAAAGAGCGCCTCTTCCGCTTCGAAGGAAGAGGGCACAGAGGGGCAGCAGGATACGGCAGGAGCGGGAGAGGAAGCGGGCGCAGAAGGGGAAGAGCGTGAATATGAGGTGGATTTGCCAGAGGTGAAGGAGCTGGTGTCCACATATTATAATTCCTATGCGGCAGGGGATGTGGCGAAGCTGGAATCCATTACGGAGTCCCTCTCGGATATGGAGAAGAGCTATATCAAAATGATGAACAATTATGTGGCGAATTACAATGACGTCACATGCTATACCAAGGAAGGGCAGGAAGAAGGCTCATACTTGGCGTCAGCAACATTCAGCATGAAGTTCCATGATGTGGAGGGCGGCCTTCCTGGAATGGATTTCTTCTATATTAAGACGAATGACAAAGGGAAGCTGTATATCGACAGCCTGTATTGCCCTTTCAACCGTCAGATGGAGGAGCAGAAGACAGACCCTGCGATTGATAAATTGATTGAGGGGTTTGGCGCAATTGGGGATATTTCCAAGCTCCAGCAGGACTGCCAGTCTGATTATGACAAGATGGTGGAATCGGATAAGCAGCTGAAGAAGATGGCGAATACGATGAAGAAGGCCATCAAGGAATGGAAGGATTCCTACGACCCGGAAGCGGAAAAGGCAGAGGCGGAAGAGCAGGCGAAGAAGGAAGAGGAAGCCAAGAAGAAAGAAGAGAAGAAAAAGAAGAAGGAAGAGGAAAAGAAAAAGCAGGAAGAGGAAGAGCGCAGGAAGCAGGAGGAAGCCCAGCAGCAGGAAGAAAATACAGACAACAATGAGGCTCCGGAATCCACCCCGGAAGAGAGCGCAGAGGAAGGAAATGGCAGCGGGCTCAATTATGTGCCAGAGGGAACAGTTCTGACAGCGAATGATGGCTACAACGTCCGCGTCTCCATGAATGAGTCGGCGGAATTGTTGGGGACAACGGCAATTGGCGACAGCATAACGGTCGTATTAAGTTATGCGGAAGGCTGGACAAAAGTAGAATGGAACGGGCAGACCGGATATATCCGGACGGATTTGCTTTTGAATAATTAATGTCTAGAAAAAGAGAATTGTTGGGTGAAGGCAGTTCTCTTTTTCTATATTTACAAAGTATCAGAAAGGTGGTATAAAAAGCGCAAAATGTTTTAACCTAATGGTAGAAGGAACCAGGCATAAATGGAGGTGTCCTCCTTTGTGGCCTGAGGAAAAGTTAGGAGGAAGCTATGCGTAACCACGAGGAGATTAATGTATTAAAGGAAACTCAAAAAAATGCAGCCAGGGCAGTCAAGACCATTGACGCATTGATGGGGAAGGTTTATAATCAGGAGTTTGCCTATGAGCTCACATCGGAGCGGAATCGGTTCCGGGATTTTGAGCGGAGGGCAGAGGCTGGGCTTTGGGAGCATGGGCTGCTGCCAAAGGATTCCGGCTTGGAGAAGGCCAAGCTGTGGGGGTCTGTCCAGGCAAATACGATGCTGAACATCAGCACGCCCCATGTGGCAAATATGGTGATACAGGGGAATAGCAGGGGAATTGCGGACTTGCTGAAGGTGAAGCACAACAATAAATCCATGGGCAGCTATGCCAATGAGCTGGCTGAGGAATTGATGGATTTCGAAGAGGAAAATATCGAAAGGCTGAAAAAGTTTTTGTAAAGGGAACTTTGTAAGCATATGTAAAAGGCGGGGGATTTTATGGAACATCCAGTCAGAATTAATAAATATCTTAGCGAGGCGGGAATTTGCTCCCGACGGGAGGCAGACCGCAGGATTGCGGAAGGCTTTGTCACCATAAACGGCAAGGCGGCGGCAATGGGGGATAAGGTCTTCCCAGGTGACAAAGTCATGTATGGCAAAAAGGAGGTCTCTAAGGAGGAGGCCGTAATTTTGTTGGCGGTGAATAAGCCTGTAGGGATAGTGTGCACGGCTCAAAAGCGGGAGCGGGACAATATCATTGATTTTCTCAGATATCCCAAACGGATTTACCCCATTGGAAGGCTGGACAAAGATTCCCATGGGCTTCTATTGATGACAAACCAAGGGGATTTGGTGAATAAAATCATGCGCAGCAGGTATTTCCACGAAAAGGAATACTTGGTCAGGGTGAACCGGGAGGTTACCGGGGAATTCCTGCAAGGGATGTCGAAAGGCGTATACTTAGAGGAGTTGGATGCCATGACAAGGCCTTGTAAGGTGGAGAAGGTAGGGCGCTATACCTTCCGCATGATTCTGACCCAAGGCCTGAACCGCCAGATACGCAGGATGTGCCAGGCATTCCAATACCGCGTGGTGGATTTGAAGCGCATACGGATTATGAATATCCGGCTGGGGGACTTAAAGGATGGCGCATACCGGGAAGTGTCAAAGGAAGAGTGGGGAATGCTGCAGGAAATGCTGCAGGAGCCTTGTTTTAGAAAGGGTAGGTAAGAAGTATGGAAAAGCATCAGGCAGAAGAGAGGGTGCGAAAACTCAGGGAGAGCTTGGAATATCACAGCAACCGTTACTATAACATGGACAGCCCTGAAATCAGCGATTTTGAATATGACACGATGATGCGGGAGCTAAGGGCGCTGGAGCAGGAATTTCCAGATTTGGCCGCAGCGGATTCCCCCACTCAGAAGGTTGGCGGGATGGCGAAACGGGAGGCAGGCGTGCTGATTCGGCACAATGTCCCCATGCTGAGCTTGCAGGATGTGTTTTCCAAAGAGGAAGTGGAAGGCTTTGTGGAGGAGATGCAGCGGCAGCTGGAGAATCCGGAATTTGTAGTGGAGTATAAGATAGACGGGCTGTCTATGGCTCTTCGGTATGAGAACGGGGAGCTGCAGACAGCGGTTACCCGGGGGGACGGCATTAACTTCGGCGAAGATGTGACGGCAAACGCCAAGGTGATACCGGATGTGAAGCGTAAGCTCAAAGAGCCTGTGGAATATCTGGAGGTGCGCGGAGAGGTCTATATGAAGAATGAGGATTTTGACCGCGTAAATGAGATGCAGGAGCTGAAAGGGAAAAAGGCTTTTGCAAACCCAAGGAACTGTGCCGCAGGCACCCTGCGCCAATTGGACAGTAAAATCACAAAGGAGCGGGGGCTTTCCATGTTCGTGTTCAATATCCAGGAAATCCGCGGCATGGAACTGGAAACCCATACCCAGGGTTATGAATACCTGAAGAGAAATAAGGTTCCCGTAATTGATGGTTACCGCATCTGCAAGACAAAAGAGGAGGTCTGGGAGGCTGTCTGCTCCATTGGGGAAAGCCGGGGGAGCCTGGGCTATGACATTGACGGCGCAGTGGTGAAAATCAATTCCCTGGCAGACCGGGAGAAGCTGGGGGCGACCTCCAAAGTGCCCCGCTGGGCAGTGGCCTATAAATACCCGCCGGAAGAAAAAGAGACTACGGTGCTGGACATTGAGCTGTCCGTGGGGCGCACAGGGCGCATTACCCCCACTGCCATTTTTGAGCCGGTGCGGCTGTGCGGCACCAGCGTGTCCAGAGCCACCCTGCACAACCAGGATTTTATAGACGAGCTGGATATTCGGATTGGGGACAGGATTTTGGTATACAAATCCGGTGAGATTATCCCCAAGGTGCGTAAGGTGCTGAAAGAAAAGCGCCCAGAAGGCGCAGCGCCCTACCGCCTTCCGGAAACGTGCCCCGCCTGCGGCTCAAAAACCCAGAGGGAAAAAGACACGGCAGATTTGCGGTGCACCTCCCCCAACTGCCCGGCTCAGCTGGAGCGGCGCATCATAAACTTCGTCGGCCGGGATGCGATGGATATCAAGGGATTTGGGACGGTTTACGTGGAAGAGCTGGTGCGCCTGGGCTACCTGAAGGATGTGGCGGATATCTATGGGCTGAAGGAACACCGGGAAGCATTGATTGAGCAGGGCATTATCGGGAAGGAAAAGAACACGGACAAGCTATTGGAGGCCATAGAAAAATCAAAGGAAAATGAAGCATTCCAGCTATTGACGGGATTTGGCATACCCAATGTGGGGAAGGCCGCTGCGAAAGCCATCATGAGGAAATTCCAAAGCATAGAGAGCCTTGTCCAGGCAGACGCCGAAGCCCTGCAGGATGTCAATGACATAGGGGAAGTCAGCGCAAAGTGCATTTTAGAGTTTTTCGGCAAAGAGGAAAACCGACGCATCCTGGAACGCCTCAAGGGCTATGGCGTCAATATGCAGGCAAAGGAGCAGGCGCTTGGCGGAAAGCTGGAAGGCATGACCTTTGTCATAACGGGGACGCTCCCCACTTTGGGCAGGAAGGAAGCAGCGGAATTGATTGAGCGGCAGGGCGGCAAGGTGTCCGGATCTGTATCCAAGAAGACCAGTGTCCTGCTGGCAGGGGAAAATGCTGGCAGCAAGCTGGCAAAAGCGCAGGAGCTAGGCGTAAAAGTGATTGGGGAGGAGGAACTGCTGTCTCTTTTGGGGGAGGCGCAGTGAGGAGGAACGGTTTTGATTTACAAGGGGATTTTTGCATGGATTCGCAAAATCAGATTTTAGAGAAAGAAGGGAACGCATATGCCAATTAAGGTTCAAGGCGAGCTGCCGGCAAGGGAGACGCTGGAAAGGGAAAATGTATTTACAATGGATGAAAGCCGCGCAATGCACCAGGATATCCGGCCCATCGAGGTGGGGATTTTGAACCTCATGCCTTTGAAAGAGGATACGGAGCTGCAGATCCTGCGCGAGCTGTCAAATACGCCCCTGCAGGTGGATGTGACCTTTGTGACGGTCGGCAGCCACTCTTCCAAGAATACCTCCAGCAGCCATCTGAACAAGTTTTACAATACCTTCCATGAGGTGAAAGGACGGAAATTTGACGGCTTTATCATCACTGGGGCGCCAGTGGAGCAGATGGAGTATGAGGAGGTGGATTATTGGGAGGAGTTCCAGGAAATCTGTGAGTGGACCAAGGACAGCGTGACCTCCACCATGCATTTGTGCTGGGGGGCACAGGCGGCCCTTTATTGCCATTACGGCATCCCCAAAGAAGAGCTTCCCCAGAAAATGTTCGGCCTGTTCAGCCACAAGGTGCGGAATCGGAAAATCCCCTTGGTTCGCGGATTCGACGATTATTTCCTTGCCCCCCATTCCAGGCACACCCAGGTGCGGAAAGAGGAGATTGAGAAAATCCCAGAGCTCACAATCCTGGCAGAATCAGAAGAGGCCGGCGTGTTCCTGGTGATGGACGCCACAGGAAAGAAAATATTTGTCATGGGCCATCCGGAATATGATCGAGTGACCCTACATACAGAATATATGCGGGATAAGGAAAAAGGCCTGGATATCCAAATGCCGAAAAATTACTATGCTGGGGACGACTGCACCATCCGCCCAAACCTGCAGTGGCGCGCCCATGCCAATACCCTATACACCAACTGGCTCAATTACTACGTCTACCAGGCCACCCCCTACGAGTACACGGCGGTGCCGGGGAAGGGGTAGCAGATTGATGCGTGCGGAAAATGAATCTCCATGGAGGGTGGGAGGTTTAGAGGGATAGAGAGGGATTGTCGTTCATAGGCGGGGAAGTTGGCGGCTAAGGGGGCCGATAGGGAGGGCATTATGGATTACGGCGTATTTGACCGGCTGGAGGAAGAGGAATTCCGGCTGCAGGCAGGGGAGACAGAGCAAGGGCGGATGGAGCGCATCCTGCAGCAGGCTTTGGCAGCTTCTCCAGGGCAGGAGGAGATTTTTAACGACAGGATGCGCCCGGAGTTTGCGGGGTGCGATGCGAAGGAGCGGGTGCTCAAGCTGAAGTTTCCTGTAGAAAAATGGCAGCAGAATCCGAATGGCGTGCTGCACGGGGGGATTATTGCGGCGATGATGGACATAACCTTTGGGGTTTTGAGCAGGTATTATGCAGGGTGCGGCAAGATTGTCACAGTGCAGATGAATCTTGATTTTATGCGCAGGATTCCTGTAGAAGGCAGCGTCTGCGTAATCGCCAGGGTGGATAAGGCGGGGAGGAGAATAAGCTTCTTGTCTGCGCGGCTTATGGACGGGGAGGCTGGGAAGCTGGCGTCTGAAGCGTCGGCTGTGTTTATGGTTCCCTAAAGGTTCCAAAAGGAAAAGCAGATTGCCATACAGGGCGGCAATCTGCTGTTTTTCCAAATGAAAATCATGTATGTATTGCTCCAGCTTGCAATGTATGCTGAAAAGATTGGAGCCATTGTGGCTATGTGGAAATTTACTTCACGCCCATCCATCCGGAGATAACCATCATCTGCACTTCGGATGTGCCTTCATAGATTTCCGTAATCTTCGCATCGCGCATCATGCGCTCGATGGGGTAATCCTTTGTATACCCATATCCGCCGTAGAGCTGCAGGCAGCGGCGGGTAACGTCGGAAGCGTTCCTGGAAGCCACTAATTTTGCCATGGCAGCCTTGTGGGAGAAATTCTCATGGCTGTCCTTGGCGCAGGCAGCTTGGTAGACCAGAAGCTTAGCGGCTTCCGTGTTGGCTTTCATCTGCGCCAATTCGAACTGGGTGTTCTGGAACTGGGAAATCCTGCGGCCGAACTGCTTCCGTTCCAGGACGTATTTTACAGTCTCCTCAATGGCGCCCTCTGCGATGCCCAATGCCTGTGCGGCAATGCCGACCCGGCCGCCGTCTAAGGTCATCATGGCATATTTGAAGCCCTTTCCAAGCTCGCCCAGCAGGTTTTCTTTCGGCACGATGCAGTCTTCGAATACGAGCTCGCAGGTAGAGGAGGCGCGGATGCCCATCTTGTCTTCCTGCTTGCCAATGGAAAATCCTTGGAAGCCTTTTTCTACAATAAAGGCGGAAATGCCTTTGGTGCCTTGGGACTTATCTGTCATGGCCAGCACAAGGAATACGGTCGCTGCGCCTGCGTTTGTGATAAAGATTTTGGAGCCGTTCAGCACCCAGTGGTCTCCGGCGTCTACCGCAACGGTCTGCTGCCCGGAGGCGTCCGTCCCCGCATTGGGCTCTGTCAGTCCGAAAGCGCCAATCCATTCGCCAGAGCATAGCTTGGGGAGGTATTTCTTCTTCTGCTCTTCTGTGCCGAATTGGTAAATAGGGGTGCAGCAGAGCGAGGTATGCGCAGATACGATGACCCCGGTGCTTGCGCAATATTTGCTTAATTCTTCCACCGTTTGGACATAAGCCAGCGTATCTAATCCAGCCCCGCCGTATTCTTCCGGGAAGGGGATGCCCATAAGGCCCATTTCGGCCATTTGCCTCACATTGTCCATAGGGAATTCCTCCGTCCGGTCAATGGTGGCGGCTAAAGGCTTAACGTCATTGACAGCGAAGCTGTGCACCATGTCTAAGATATCCTGATGTATCTCGTCTTGTTTAAAGTCCATGTGCGGTCCTCCATTTTTGAAGTCGAATTGTAACGGTTAAGGTAAGAAACAGTTGCTGAAAATGATTTCCTATACGTAATTTCCATGGCGTATCTCGCCGTCCTTTGCGATGACGTCGCGTACCAATGTCAGGCGCTGAACCGTGCGCGGGCCTTCTTCCAGCCACATGCCCCGGGCATCCCGGTACAGCCGTTCCAGCGGCCCGTAAGGATTGTCCTCAAAGTAGCCGATGCCTCCCATGATTTCCAAAGCGCCGTCTGACACCAGCTTTACCGTGTCGATGCCGTGGAGCTTCAGCATGGAGGTAATCATCTCCAGGTCTTCTACGTCATTGTCAATCTGCAGGGCGCATTCGTGGGCAATCAGGCGCAGAGCCATTACCTGGGTTGCCATGTCGGCAAGCTGCTGCTGGATTGCTTGGCGCTGCGCAAGGGATTTTCCGAACGTCACGCGGTCCTTGGAGCGCTTTACGGCAATCTCTAGGAAACGCTGCGACATGCCCAATAAGCATACGCCGATGGAGGCGCGGGAGATGGCAAGGGCATGGAGGAATACGGTAAGGCCCTCGCCCACTTCGCCCAGGCGGCAGCAGTCTGGAAGCTCAACGTTTTCCATTATCACATCGCCGTGGCCGGCGCCGCGGCAGCCCATCATATGGGGCATATTTTCCACGCGGAGCCCTTTGCTGTCTGCAGGCACGAAGAAGGCGGTGAAGCCGTCCTTAGTCTTGCGTTTGGACTCGTCTGTGCAGGCGATGATGTAGTAGGCATCGCAGACGTCGGTGAAGGAAATCAAGGTCTTGGATCCGTTGATTACCCAGTTGTCGCCTTTCTTTTCTGCCTTGGTGCGGATATCTGCGCCGGATCCGCAGTCTTTTTCCGTAAGTGCGAAAGCCACGAAGTAGTCGCCGGTAGCCATCTGGGGGAGGTATTTATTCTTCATGTCCTCGGTGCCCCGTTCGCAGAGGATTTCCCAGGAAAGGCCGTTTGCAACGTGCCAGAACATGCGCATGCCCCCATTGCCCCTTGCAATCTCTTCCAGAAGGGTGAAGTACTGCTCAAAGCAGAGGCCCATCCCGCCGTACTGTACGGGAAGGGAGAGGCGGAACATATCGTTTTTCTTGCCAATCTCCCACATTTCTTTTGGGAACACGTTGTTCTTCTCGCATTCCGGAGAGAGCTTTTCTAAATCGACCTCTACTACTTTGCGGATTTTCATTCTTAAAGCTTCCAGTTCGCTTTCGCTGATTCTAACATTGTTTTCCATGGTATGATTTCCTTTCATTGTTGTATGAGATTTGCGGCTTCTTTGCCCTAAGGCGCAGGGCCGATGACCCCTTTTTCCAGGAGTGCGGCGATTTCCCCATCGGAGTAACCGGCGCCGGACAGGATTTTTCGGTTGTGTTCTCCCAATGCGGGGCACTGTACGGCCTTGTCCAGGGAGGCGGGCAGGGATGAGACATAAAAGGGGGTGCGGGTCTGCAAGGTCTTTCCTGTCCGGCTGAAGTCTGCGTATTCCATAAGGCCGGTATCAGAGGAAACAATGGAGCGGATGGCCTCCTCCTTGGAGAGGACCACCATTGCGCAGATATCTTTGGAAGACAGGTACGCCTCCCATTCCGCAGTAGTGTGTTGTCTGAAAGCCTGCTCCACTTTTTCAAAGGCCTGCGGCGCTTCTTGGCGGCGGCAGCGTTTGTAGGGAGCCACTTCTTCCAAGCCAAAATCGGTTAAAAATGTGTTCCAGAATTTTTCCTCCAGCATGCCCACGGCAACTTTGCCCCCGTCTGCGGTTTCATAGATGTTGTAGGCAAGGGCGGGGAAATCCAGGGTTTCTTTGGAAACCTCCCCGCCATAAAAGTCATACCTTGCGTCAATCAGGGAGTTCCACCAGACGAAGGAATCGAACATGCGCACATCGCAGAAGGAGCCTTTGCCGGAATGGGCTCTTTCTAAAAGGGCCGCCATAATATTCTGAATGGCCGCCATGCCTGTGGCCACGTCTACATGGTGGATAGGGCTGATTACGCCTCCGTTGAGGGAGAGGTAGCCGGACAGCGCCTGAAAATTGATATCGTGGAAGGCCTTCTGGCTTCTGGGGTCCTCCTGGCCGAAGCTGCTCATGGCGCAGTGGATGATTCCCGGGTTTACAGATTTCTCTTTCTCGTAATCAATGCCGAGCCGTTTCATGACGCCGGGGCGGAAAGTTTCGATGACCACGTCTGCTTTCTTTACCAAATCCAGATAGATTTTTTTGCCTTCTTCTGATTTCAGGTTCAGGGACAGGCTTTTCTTGTTGCGGTTCAGGGCGGAGAAGTAGTGGCTGACGCCGTTTCGCATGGGTTCTTCCATGCGGCAGAAATCTCCGCCGTCAATCGCCTCGATTTTGACCACTTCCGCGCCAAGGTCTGCGAAGGCTTGCGTGGCATAACCGCCCAGAAGGTAACGGGTGTGGTCAAGGACTGTTAGGTTTTTAAAATAATTGTCTGCCATTTGCCGATACCGTCTTAATATAATTTGCCCATTTCGCGGGCAATGACAAGGCGCTGGATTTGGTTGGTGCCTTCAAATATCTGGAAGATTTTGGAATCCCGCATGATTTTTTCGACCGGGTATTCCTTGCTGTACCCATAGCCGCCCAATACCTGGACTGCGTCAGTAGCGCATTTAACGGCGTTGTCGCTGGCGAACGCCTTACAGCAGGAGGCTTCCAAGCTTACATTCTGGACGCCCATATCCATCAGCCGCATGGAATTGTGCACCATGCAGCGGGCGGCTTCCGTCCCCATCTGCATGTCGGCAAGCATCATCTGGACGGCCTGGTTCTCAATGATGGGCTTTCCAAACTGCACGCGCTCCTTTGCATAGGAAGTGGCTTCTTCCATGGCATGCTGCGCAATGCCTACGGAGATGGCGGAATTGTAAAGGCGCCCTGCGTCTAACCCATGAAGGGCGATTTTAATGCCGTCGCCTACCTTGCCCAGCATATTGGAAGCGGGGACGCGCACGTTGTCTAAGTACATGGTCACGGTATTGGAGAGCCTAAGGCCCATTTTATCCTCATGGGCGCCGATGGTGATGCCGGGGGTGTTGCCTTCGAGCATAAACGCCACGGTGCCTTTGGAACGGAGGGATTTGTCTACGGTTGCGATTACCACAAAAAGGTCTGCATACCCGCCGTTTGTGGCAAAGCATTTCGTCCCGTTCAGGATATAGCTGTCGCCGTCTTTTTTGGCTGTCGTCGTAAGGCTTACCGCATCAGAACCGGCGTTGGGCTCCGTCATGGAGAAGGTTCCGTGTGCGCCTGGGATAATCATGTCTGCCGCCCGCTGCTTTTGCTCTGCCGTCCCTCCGACAAGCACGTCCTTTAAAGTCAGGGAGGTGCTGAGCATTGTAATGGCAAAGCCAGGGTCCACGCGGCCCATTTCCTCTAAGGCCACGGCCATGGTCACATTGTCAAGGCCAAGTCCGCCATATTCTTCCGGGATGTTCATGATATGGAGGCCCACTTCAAAGCCCTGCTTGTATAATTCTATGGGGAACTCGCCGGATTCATCAAATTCTTTCACATGCGGCTTCACAGCCTTCTCCATAAAGGAGCGGACCATTTCTTTTATGTCTTTTTGCTCGTCTGTAAGTATTACTGCCATAAATCCTCCTTTTTAAAGTCCTTTGTTTTCGTTTGCTTTCACAGGTTATGCCATAAATCACTGCGGTTTGCCATCTAATATCAGGCGGAAGAGTCCGTGCTTGCTGCAATAGGCATAGGCAGACATGCCCCTTTTGCATAAAAACTGGCAGTGCTCTCGCCCCATTTTGCAGATATCCCGGTCACAATAGACGAATGCGTCATAATCCGCAAAGGAAAAATTCGCAAATGACCTGCTGTTTGGAGGCAATATCTTAAGCTGCCCGCCCTGGAACGTCCTCATATAAATCCATTCAATCCGATGGCCTTCTTCCATGGGGTGGAATCCCCCTTCGACTTCAATCCTCACGGAATTCCTTTCGTATCCTCCAAAGACGACGAATTTCATGGGATGCTCCGCAAGGGTGTTTGGATCTGCGCACACGGTAAGCGGTGCGTGCGCTTTCCCGCAGCAGAAAATTTCGGGCAGTTTTGCAGGCCGGCCTCCTAGGCTGTTGGCGACGATGACTTCTCCGCACTCCGCACAGCGGTAGAGGAGGGGCTCGTCTGTCAGAAAGCCGGGCCTGTGGCTAATCAGGCATCTGGTGCTATAGTTTTCCAGGGAAGAAGCCCTCATGGCACACCTCCTTTCTCTGTTTCAAAACCTGTAGCTTAATTTTATCCTATAGAGGGGTAGGCAAGTCAACTTACAGAGGTTTTGCTTCGTCCAATTATTGACAGAAAGGGAAGGTTGGAAAGCAAGGCCTGCCAAAAGATTGCGGGGCGCAGGGTTGTCAGAGTCCCTGCGCTGTCCAAATATTGACAAACCCGCTTTTTTTTCTCTTGTAAAACAGGAGAAAATTATTGTATATATGAACCATATAAAGCGATTTATATGATTTCCCAAAAGTGGAAAAATACAGAATGGAAAAAGAGGAGGCAAAAGAATGAATATTCTTGTTTGTGTAAAACAGGTGCCGGATACCACGGAGATTAAAATCGATCCGGTGAAAAATACGCTGATCCGCCAGGGTGTACCTTCTATCGTGAACCCGTTTGACGGCTATGCATTGGAAGCGGCTGCCAGGATAAAGGACAAAGACCCGGATGCGAAGATTATCGTCCTTTCTATGGGGCCGGAACAGGCAAAGGCGGCTTTAAAAGAGTGTGTCGCCATTGCGGCAGATAAGGCATACCTTGTTTCCGGGCGGAAGTTCGGCGGCTCGGATACGCTGGCCACCAGCTTTATTCTCAGCGAAGCCATCAAGCTGGTAGAAGAAAAAGA
>CAOKUK010000014.1 GCA_948472595.1 uncultured Eubacterium sp. | reverse complement strand
CTGTATTCGGCTTTTGTATCCATTATAGCAACATCTCCATAATATCGTTGATTTTGTATTCCTTTTCGTATTCTAAGTTTTTCAGTTTCAGCAGCTTATAGGAAGCGACGTAGAGCGCAAGGATATGTGCGCATGGCTCGGAAAGGTTCCGCGCGCCTCGCTTAAATTTCTTGCAGCGGCAGTTTAGCCTTGTGATTTGCCCATCCTGGTCAATGGCAAGCTCCGTCTCGCTGGGAGGCAGACCCTCGCCCTCCCGATAAGATGTGGTGAAGATGAATTCCTGCTTCCTGGTGTATTGCACCTTCATGTTGTCAAAGGTAAGCTTGCTGTAAGTTTCCACATCCGCTTCTATGGCGGAGACCTCATAGAGGCTTTGCGGGATGGGGATGTTGCAGAGATGGCGGAACCGCACGCAGTCATTTACCATGTCATAGTAGCCCTCGCCCCGCCGGAACAGCATGCCGACGCCGGCCTTCACCCGGTCTGTTTTTTCATCAGGGAGGCATCCATAGATTTCTTCCATGGACAGGCAGCGGCGGTCTTTCAGCAATGGGTAGACCTTCTGGTAACAGCCGTTTCCTGTAAATCCTGCCATAATGTTAAATGCAGTGCCCTTCACCCAGTCATTGGAGGACCAAGAGGAAAAGCCGATGGTCATCTGCATGGCGCCCATGTCGGCGCGGATAAATTGGGGCATCCCGAATCCTAAGATGCGCACATAAAAGGCTTTGGCCAAGGGGATGAGCTTTTCCGCCACGAGCCAGCGCCGCCTGCCCCAGATTTTTTCTTCCCTTTTCTGGGCGCCTGTATAGACGGCGTTTAAGGTAAGGGTCGTGCCAAAAGGCTCAAACACCACTTGCACCCTTTTCTGGGGCTCTAAAATCCATTTCATGTAACGGGGGCTGGACTTTTCCTTGTGCTTCCTTAAAAAAGCGCAGATATCGTACATGTCGGAAGGGGAAAGCCGAAGCTCCGCCCCGGATAACGCCGCCGCAGAGGATACCTGGTTAAAGCCCTTGATCCATGTCTCGGGCAGGTCGATTTTCTTCTCCACATATTCCGGCACAATGTCATTGTCTACCGTAAAGCCTTCCGGATTGACGGATAATGTGACGTCCGTATAGCTGCGGAAACGCTGCATCTCCTTTTCTAATTTGGCGGAGAAGTCAATATTCGTGGTTCCTAACCTGGGCGCCTGCAGTAATTCAAATTCCTCCATGCCCACCGACAGGCAGCCGTAAATGGACTCGTCTAGCGAGAATGCCTCAAAGGAGACCTGATCCTGATGCACCGTGATGACAGGGTCTAAGACGAACCACAAGCTGTAGTCCCTGTCCTTGATGAATTTCCAAAAGTCCCGCTCAATTTTATAATAATCCTTCCAGGCGTCGTATTGGTCAAGCTGCTTCTGCAGGTTCCGCTGCATTTTCTGCAGCTGGGCGATTTCATCTTTTTTTTGCGACAGCGCAAGATCCCAGCCGTCCATCTCCTGCTGTAAGGCTTTTCTTACGTCCGGCATGTATTCCTTGTGTGCCTTTATGCGCCGTTCGATTTCCCCTTCCAGCCAATGGAAATAATCTGTGCGTTCCTTCGTTTTTTTTCGGGTATCCGAGACGACGATTTCCCGAAGCATGAGCATGGCGTCCCGAAACAATAAGGGGTGCTTTAATTTCCCGCAGAAGGAAACCTTCTCTTCCCTGGATAAGTCTGGGCTTAGCCCCAAGGTTGCCTGGCTGCCCTCCTGCGTGCACCGGGAAGGGCTTGCGTATTTATAACCTACTTTCATATGGTGCCTACCTCCTTCTGGATCCGGGCAAATGCCACGAGCGCCCGTTCAGAATCTGTTTTGCTGTTGGCGCTGCCGATGTCAAGCAGCATCTGCTCTACTTCCTGCCGCTTCCCTGGATAGCGTTTCAGGAATAGGGGCATTGCGCAGTATAATTGCTCCTTGCTTTTCGCGGCCTTGTTGGGCAGGTAGAGCAATGTCTTTGCGTAGTAAAGGTATAAATCCGGGCTTGCTTCCCCCAAGCCAGAAAGGGCTTGCTGCATTTTTTGGGAAAGGTAAGCCTTCACCTCCAGACAGGGGTGCTCCATCATCCGCTGGATAAATGGAGAAGGCAGCTTGCCCCCATACCAGGCGTCCAGCTTGCAAAGGCCGTATTGGTAGGCTCGCTCCACGGGGGAATCCAACAGCATCATATGGAGTTTTTCCCTCTGTCCCAGTCCTGCGCCTTGCGAGGCGGACAATGGGGCGTTGGAAGACGCCGCAGAGGGCAATCCTTCCAATACGGATTGGGCAATCTGATTGAGGGAGGTTACATTGCATTCGAAAAACAGCAGCAATGTCGTTGCCCTGTCTGTAAGCGTGCCCTGCAGTATTTCTGCCAAATCAGTAAGGGTTTTGACAAGCTGTTTCGAGCCAGATTCCAAAATGGAGAGGATGGCGCTGTCCTTGGGAAGTGCGCCCTCCTTGCATGCTTTCAGCAGGGAAATGGCCAGGTATTCCCGCTCCGAAATCCTGCTGTGCCGCAAATCCATATCTTGGAGCGTATCTTTCAATGTTGCGTAAGGCATGGAAAACAAGATTGTTTCCGTCAAGTCAAACAGGAAATCCGGCATTGGGCTGGGGCTTAGCAGCAAGGATGCAAAATAGCGCAAAAGCTCCCGCTGTTCTGCGTTAGAGGCCTCCTGAAGCTTGGCGGCGGAGGCCAGCAGCATGTCTGTGACCTGTGCGGAAAGCGTGACCTGCCGTTCCAAAAAGAGGCTGCTCTTTTGCGCTGCTGCTTTTAGGAAAGCGGCATATTCTGCCACGGTAAACGCATGGAGGTTGTCTTTTAGGATACCCTGCCAAGTATCCAGCGTATCCAAGAACAGGAAGCTTGAAACATCCTCCGGTTGAAATTTTCCGCCAGTCCTGCGGAAATACCGTTTGGCTGCGTCCCAGAGGCCGTCTGCATGGGCGCCCATTAAGGCAATCATAATTTCTGCGTCAAATTCCTCCAGCGCATCTAGCTTGGGGAGCAATATCTTTTCAAATAATTGCGCTGTTTTCTCATAAGGTATTTTGGAGAGCGCAATCAAATCTTCCATTCCATAGGCGTCAAAAGCATGCTGTGCGTCAGCCTTTTTTATAATGGCAAAACAGAATTCATGCACGGTGGATGAATTTGCGTGCTGGGCGATAGAAAGCAAGTCGCCAAGATGCCTGTGCCATAGGGATTGCTCTGCCGCTGCCTCGTCATTTATTGCCTCTCGGAAATATCGGTTGAAAAAATAATTTTGGAAAGAATCGTCGCAAGAGCCGTCTAAATTGTCATTGTCCCGATAGCTTGTGAGCATGATGCGGGCAGCTGCGATAAATTGCGCCTCATCTCCTGCCAGGTATCCGTCAAGGGTTCTGCGGAGGTGGCGCACATAGTAATTGTAGGCGCCGGCCCTGCCGCTTCCCCTAAAATAATAGGCCGTCCTTGGGGTATCCAGATAGTAGGCAATCTGCCCTAAGGCATCGGCCATCCCATAAGCCGTTGCTGTCTGGATGGTATTTTTATAGGCGATATTGTTGATATTCGTCCCGTCTGTATAGGTATTCTTTTCATAGAGTTCCTGGCTTCCGAACACATAGTAAAGGTTGCGGTAAGCATTGAATTTGCCCAAATATTCTTCCAGCCCTGCGCCTTCTAGGCGCTTGCCGTTTATTGTGAGCTTTCGAATCTGGAAATCCATTTCCGGAATGGTTCGGTAGATAAATTCTTTCTGCTTCCACAGCAGCTTTTCGTCAAACAAGCTGGTGTACTGGCAGATGCAGCGTTTGAGCCCATTGTGGCATGCCGGGTCTGCCCAAAGCACATCGCTTTGTTCAAGCTCCTTTGCCATTTCCAATAAGATAGGGTTTCTTGCAGCGGTAAGCTCCTGGAAAATGCCGCAGGCCAGCTCCACGCTTGCAGTCTGCAGAAGGAGGCCGTATGCTTCGGCGGAAGGCTGCATGCCCATAAACTGCTTGAGGTATTTTTTCCTGGAATAGAGCCGTTCCTTGGAACACATCTTTACGATGGCCTCCAGGTAAGGGCTATCCGGCGCAAAGCCAAACAAATCACTGGGATGTTCAATCAGAGCAAAATCCTGGAAGGCGATATGGCTTGAACTTATATGGGAAGCGTAATCCTCATAACCCAAGCCCCCAAAATAGGGGAAGGAAAGGGCTTGCCCTAATGCATAAAACTCCTGGATGATGTATGTCTTATCAATGTCTATGCGCTGCTGCCAGCGCCTGCTTATGCTGTCATAATCCCAGTACCTGTGCGCAGTCTTATATCCCTTTGTATAGCACAGCAAATTCTTTTCCTGGAAGAAATAAGTGTTGGGAATGGAGGGCAGATGCCCGCCCATCCCATGGAAGACGGCGTAATGCGTATAGGTGACCATTGGCTTTAGCAGGTGCGCCTCTGCATAATAGGACCTGCGGGAAGCGTATAGGTCCCGCTCAAATTCCTGCACCCCATACAGGATGAGCAGGCAGGGGTTTTCCCTGCCGTCCCGTCCCCAGAGCAGGATTCGGCGGATGGGAGGCTCGTCTAATTTCCAGAGCCGCTGTTGTTCCTCTGATGTTAGGTTCTTCATTTGCGTAAAGTAGTTCCTTTCTAAATTTGCTAAAAGTAAGGAGTTTCTGTGCTGCTGCGATTCACAGCCTGATTGCGTATGCATGTCATGGATAAATTATAGTATATTTTGGCTGTGTTTTCAACCTTTCAGCAAAGCTTGCGGCAACAAATTAGGGCGGGTTCGCAAAAGCAGAAGCGAGGCTTAAAAAGGGTTGACATTTTCGAAAAATATATGGTATAATTCTGCCAATGAAAAGGCTTGGCTTTCTGGTCTAGATGCTTTGGGGCAGCTCCAAGGTTGTTGTTTCTTGCTTATTACACCACAATGTTCTGCGTCACTCGCACTGAATTCGGTACTAGTGCGTTTTGACAGTAGCCTGCGGCACAAACGCACTAGTACCGCTCAGTGCTAAAGTGTCAGAACAGAGTATGGGATTGTTAGCAGAAAGCCAGGCCTGTTTTATATAAATCTGTAATTCTTCATGGCAGTTCTAGCCGCAGCGAGATTTCCACTTACCAGACTGTGAAAATAGAAAAAACACATGACAGGAGCATGGCTATATAGTACAATAAACATATTAGGATGTCTGTGTATGGAAAGGGATACTTTTATGGAGCATTTTATAACGGAAATTTGGATAGAAGAGCTGAGGCATTTGTCCAATTTTAAAATTGAGTTAAATAAGGGGAAGCGAACGCACTTGCTGCTGACAGGGAAAAACGGCTCTGGGAAAACGACATTATTGCGTGCCGTAAAACAGTATTTGCAGGCAATTGAGAATGATCGGTTAACAGATATAGAAGTGACTTATCCAAGAGAAATGCAAAACTTTGAGGAATTGATAAGAAATGCCCAAGATGAAAATGAGAAATCTCACCTGCAAAAAAATTATCAGGGATATGTTTCGGAAATGAAGAGATATTGTGCAGGAATTGGCATGGCTTTTTCTTATAGTAATGGACTTGGAAAGCTGTATCAAGAAGGGAAGTTTTTAATCGCATTTTATGGTGCAGATCGAAAAACAGGGATAAGTAGGGTAAAGGGCGTGGAAGATGTGGTGTTGGCAAACAGCTATCCGCCAGATTTTAATCTGGGGGATGTCCTGCTGAAGTATTTGGTGCATCTCAAGACGCAGCAGTCCTATGCCCGGAACGAAGGCGATATGCAGGTTGTAAAAATGCTGGACACATGGTTTGAGCGGTTTGAAAATGCATTAAAAGCGCTCTTGGATAATGAAAATATCCAGTTGCAGTATGATTACAAAAATTATAATTTCCAGATTATGGAAGAAGGGAGGCGGGCTTTTGGATTTGATGGATTGTCGGATGGGTATTCTGCAGCCATACAGATTTTGTCAGACCTTATCTTGCGGATGGAGCAGAACTGGATGAAAAAGGGGGCGCTTAGTTCTTATGATGTGGAAGGAATTGTTATGATAGATGAGCTTGAGACCCATTTGCACATTGGGCTGCAGAGAAAAATATTGCCGTTTCTGGCTGCATTTTTCCCAAGAATCCAGTTTATCGTATCCACGCATTCGCCCTATATCATAAATTCCATAGAAGGCTGTGTCATTTATGACTTGGAAAACCATATCCGTATGGAAAATATGTTCGGATACTCTGCAGAAGGGATTGTGGAAGGGTATTTTGGGTTTGACACATATTCCGACATTCTTATGGAAAAAGTGAAGCGTTATGAGACATTAGTGGATGAAGCGGATTTAACGGAAGAAGAACGCGCAGAGCGAGCCAGGCTTTTTGTGGAGCTGAAACAGCTTTCTGGAGATTTGGCAAAAGAGGCAAGGAGCGCATTTGAAGAGATTGAGCAGAGAAGGAAGCAAAATGATAAAATATGAGCGTTTAAATACAGAAAAAGCAAAGGCAGCGGAAAAATCTCTAGAGAAGGCAAAAGCCTTAAATAAAAGTTACAATACGCCAGAGGTGAATGCGGCTCTTGCGGAGATGTTCCGTGGGAAATGTTATATTTGTGAGAATAAAGAGGGGATTTCTTCTTTTCAGATAGAGCATTTAAAGCCTCATAAGGGAGATGCAGAATTAAAATATGATTGGCGCAATTTGTTTTGGTCATGCGCCCATTGCAACAATATAAAAAATGCAAAATACGACCCTATTTTAGATTGCACAAAAGTAGATGTTGACAAAAAGATAGCCTTCCGTAAAGAAGGGTATTTTGGGAAGGATGAGAAACTCCAATTTATCCCCTTGGGAGAGGGGGAAGAGATAAAAAACACAATCGCCCTTTTGTATGAAGCATATTATGGGAGTACGCCGCAGAAGAAAGTCGAAGCGGCAAATATCCGCAAAGCCTTAAGGCGCAGCTTGTCGGATTTTAAAAATTTAGTCAGGGAATATTATGAAGCAGAGGAATATGAGAAAGAGGATATTAGGTGCTTGATTCACAAAGAATTGGGACAAGGCTCGTCCTTTGTGGCATTTAAGAGGTGGCTTATTTGGGATAATAAAGAAAAGTATGGGGAACTGTTCCCATAATAAATGCACATTAGTGCAATAAATCCATAAGGAATAGGAGGGATTCAAAGATGTTAAAAAATGCAATGCGCCGTGCGATGATGGCATTGCTGGCGGTTGTCCTAACCGTTACTGCAATGTCCCAAGAATTGTTTGCCCAAACAGCTGCCGCAATGCCCCAGGAGGCCTCCGGTTTGGCGGAGATTTCCCGTGTTTCCGTACACGACCCATCCATTATCAAAGCAAACGGTGTCTATTACCTGTTCGGCACCCACCTTGCGGACGCCAAATCTGAAGATTTGGTGAACTGGACGCAGATGAACCGGGATTGGAATGCGCGCGGGGGCGATAGCTGGAAGCAGGATTCCGTCTATGGGAATGTTTTGGAGAATCTGTCTGAGTCCTTTGCCTGGGCGGGCTATAATGATGGGGACACAGCGAATGGCGGGCTGGGCGTGTGGGCGCCAGACGTCACCTACAACCCTCACTACCAATGGGGGGACGGCTCCCAGGGTGCATATATGCTCTATTACAGCGCCTCATCCACATGGAGGCGTTCCTGTATCGGCTATGCCGTTTCAAAGGATGTGGAAGGGCCATACCAGCATATTGATACCATCATTTATTCGGGCTTTACCAAGAACGGGGAGCTAGACCATGGCCTTGCCAGCCCTTCCAGCCATAGTGACCGGAATACGAAATGGGACAACAGTTACCTGAACCTTTCAGAGCTGATTGCCGCAGGGAAGCTGTCTGGCGTCAGCGACAATTGGTTCTATGCGAATGGCAGCTGGCGGGAGGCCTATGCTCCCAATGCCATCGACCCCACGGTGTTTTTCAGTAAGGAAGGCGGCATGTATATGGTATACGGCTCCTGGTCAGGAGGGCTGTTCATCCATGAGCTGGATGCGGCTACCGGAGCTGTGAAGTATCCGGGGACAGACGGTGTGGAGCCCATTTCCGGTAATTTTATTGATCGCTATTTTGGCACCCATATCGCTGGGGGCAACCATCAGTCTGGGGAAGGCGCATACATACTCTATGATGCCGAGACAGATTACTATTATCTATATGAGACATATGGAGGCCTCTTGTCCGGCGGCGGATACAACATGCGCCTGTTCCGCTCCCGGAATGTCTATGGCCCTTATACAGACGCCAAGGGCAACAATGCCAAAGACAATGGCAGGGACAATGAGAAATACGGCATTAAATTAATTGGGAATTATGCGTTCCCCGGCCAGCCTGGGTACCGCGCAGCCGGGCATGGCTCTGCGCTGATAGACGAAGACGGGCAGAGGTATTTATTTTATCATCAGCGCTTTGACCTTCCGGGGAACCAGCATGAAGGCCATCAGGTTCGTGTGCGCAAGCAATACATGAATGAAGACCAATGGCCGGTAGCTTCTGTCTATGAATACCAGGGAGAGACGGCAGGGCATTATGGGAAGGATGAGCTGGCGGGAAGCTACAACTTGATTGACCACGGCACTCGAACCAATGGGGATATGATTGCAGCCCAGAAGCTGGAATTGCATGAAGACGGCACAATCGGCGGGGCAAGGACGGGCACATGGGAGCTGTCCACAGGAGAAGGGAAGGGTTATGACTACTTGACGCTGCGTATGGACGGTGTTGTGTACAAAGGCGTGCCCAGCAAGCAGCAGGACGAGAGGACGCCTTCTGTGCGGGTTATGACCTTCTCAGCCATAGGGGATAACAACACCTGCCTGTGGGGAAGCCAAGAAGCGGAGGCAAAGCCAGATCCGAATCCTGACCCCGACCCGAATCCGAATCCAACCCCAGATCCAGATCCCAATCCAGGAGTGCCCCCTGTGCCGGTGGAGAAGGAGGAGCAGATTATTTCGGTAAAGGCAGAGTTCAAGAAAGCTTATGGCGAGGAAGCCTTTTCGCTGAAAGCAAAGATGAAAAAAGGGGATGGCTTGCTTAGCTATGTGTCGAAGCATCCTTCTGTTGCCGCTGTGAACAAAAAAAGCGGGAAAGTGACGCTTAAGGGCACCGGAATTGCTAAAATTGTAATTACCGCTTCTGGGACAAGCAAATTTAAAAAAGCAGTTAAGACAGTAATCATAAAAGTTGCGCCCCCAAAGCCTGTGCTCACAGATGTAAAGAGCAAATCGCCTGGGAAAGCAGCCCTGAAATGGAAGAAAGCGAAGAAGGCAAGCGGCTATCAGATTCAGTATGCCGCAAATGCGAAGTTCCGTTCCCCCCACCGTATATCCGTGGCAAAGGGGAGCGCAGCCTCCAAGGCAATCTCTAAGCTGAAAAGGAAAAAGACTTACTATTTCCGCATTCGGGCTTACAAAAAATCTGGGAAGGAAGTGCTTTATGGGGCATACAGTAAAGTTAAAAAAGTAAAAGTAAAGTGATAGGAGCGCTGCTGCATAATAAGCATACGAGGGCCTCATATAGGAAAAGAGGATAAATTGGAATGGGGAAAATTACATTGACAAACACACCTTATGATGATGTTTTTCGGACTTTGGTAAATGATTGCAGTAGTTTGATGATTCCAGTAATCAACGAGGTGTTTGGGGAATGTTATACAGGAAAGGAAAAAATGATATTTTCGCCTAATGAGCATTTTCAGAAGAGGCAGGATGGGAATGAAGCTGAGAAAATTACAGATACCAGTTTTAAAATACTTGGGGATGAGGTAAAGAAGTATCATTGGGAATGCCAGAGTAGTACGGATAGTAGTATGCTGGTAAGGTTCTTTGAGTATGATACCCAAATTGCGCTGGATGAGGGAGAAATAAAAGGAGATGTTCTTACTGTGATGTTTCCGCATTCGGCAGTCCTCTATCTTCGGAGCAGAGCTGCAACAGGGGAAAGGCTGAAAGTAAAAATGGTTACGCCCGGAGTCCTGTAAAAAATATCTTTAAAGATATTTTTTATGCAGGAACGTTGCATGGAGAAAGATTTAGGGAAAGTGCAGAAAAGCTCTTGCCTGTGCGGCAAAGTGGCGAAGGAGGAAAGCTTGTGGGAAAAGAAGAAAGGCAGGGGGCAGGGAGCCCTTTTTGGCGGAAATGGTTAAGGAGGGTTATCCTTTTGGCCATTATTGGCATAGGCTTGTATGCCTGGCTCCATCTTTTTGATAAGGATAAGGGAAAAGAAGAAAAAATCACAGTGGTGACAGAGGCATCCTTAGAGAAAATCTTGCAGATCAGTGATTTATCCTCTTACAAGGCGGTCTACAATGGGGTGGCCTGTATCCCGGACAAAGAAAATAAGGAGGAGCCTTCCTATTATGCCGCTTATGAAGCCGAGGTGCAGATTGGCATCAATATGGAGGAAATCCAAATCGATGTGGAGGAAGGGCAGAAAAAAGTCCTGGTGCATCTGCCAGAGACGAAAATAAACGATGTGATTGTGGATATGACGTCTTTAGATTACATGTTCATTGATAAAAGCGCTGAGACAAAGGATGTTTCCAGCGAGGCATACTCCGCCTGCATTGCGGACGCCAAAGAAGAAAGCGGCTCCAATCAGGAGATTATCCGCCTGGCAGAGGACAACACGAAGGATCTTGTCAGGGCATTGTTAGAGCCCCTTTTGGAGCAGCAGGAAGAAGATTACACATTAGAAGTGTACTGTGCCTCTGCCCGCCCTCGCCCATAATGGCAGGCTCATTGTTCAGAAAGGAAAGATACATATGGTGAAAAAAGAATGTCTTGCCGGTCGGCTGCATGGCCAGAAAGGGATGCTAAAGAGGGTGCGCCGCATGTCTTGCGGATTCCTGTTGCTGCTGGCTCTTGCAGGCTGCGGCGCTGGGGAAAGCGAAGAGCCTGCCAAAAAGGACGCCGGCGTAAACTTGAAGCAGATGCAGAATATCTGCGAGCTGGCGACCCTGGAATGTTATTACCACAACACAGCGAAGCTGAATAAAGAAAATAAGGTGCTCTGGTGGAATACGAATACCGAGCTGTGGGTGGAGTATTCCGGGATTGTAAAGGTCGGCGTGGAGATTGGCGACTTTGACATGAAGGTAGAGGGCAGCCGCGTGGCCATTACCATGCCAAAAGCTCGGATACTGAGCTGTGAGGTGGATGAAAATTCCCTGAACTCGGATTCCTACCTGGTCAGCAAGAAAGGGCTGGGCGCAAAGGACATCACGGCCGACGATCAGACCGAGGCCTTCAAGGCAGCCCAGGAGAACATGCGCCAAACGGCAGAGTCCGACGCTGCGTTGCTCCTGCAGGGGCAGCAGCGCGCCCAGGAGCTGTTGGAAAAATATGTGAAAAACGTAGGGGAAGCCATTGGGGAGCCTTATCAGGTGGAATGGATTACGCCAGAAGATTGAGCGTTTATCGCAGTAGAAGGCGCAAGCAAAATAGATAATCTTTTTACAAATATGTGATATATTTTAGATGAAAATAACCAAAAATAAAATTTTTCCTTGCCAAGGCGCAAGTTCTATGCTAAGATAACCTATAACAAAAAAATCAGCATAGTAAAGCGTTGAAGGAGACTCTTGCAGCCAGAGGCCGACAGGAATAGGGCGTCACCGACTGAGAGCGCCGTTTGGAAGAGGAGGCAAAGGGAACACTCTGGAGCAGACTGGCTGAACAGCCCCGGCATATGCGGCAGGCGCAATCTCTCCGTATGCACATTTGTGATATCGGCGGGAGCCATTCCCTATATCCGGCAAGTAGGCCAGTACGTTGTGCGCGTTAAGCATAAGAGTGGGAAGGCCATTTTGCGCCGCAGGCAAAGAGCTGCGGCAGACAGCTTTCCAATTGTGGGTGGTACCGCGGATAAGATTGTTATTCGCCCTGGAATACGAAGACGTATTCCGGGGCGTTTTTCTATGGCGAATTATCGGATAATTCATAGGAATCCCAGAATATATCGAAATACGCCCAAAATACAGCGGAATGCACAGACGCTTTCAGAAAGGAGTGGAGAATATGAGCAGCATTTACAGAGACGTCACGTTGGGCCAGATAACGGAGGGTGATATTGGAAGGACAATTCGGATTGCCGGATGGGTGGAGAATATCCGCGACCATGGCGGCGTGTCTTTTTTGGATATCCGGGACGCCTATGCCGTGATGCAAGTGGTGGTTCGGAATGAGGGGCAGTTGGAGGGCATCCGAAAGGAGCAGGCGGTTTCCATTGCGGGGCCGATTGAAAAACGGGATGAAGAGACCTACAACCCCAAAATCCCCACAGGGACCATTGAGCTGGAAGCGAAAGAAATCCAGGTATTAGGCGACGTCTACGCCCCATTGCCCTTTGAGGTGATGACAAGCCGGGGGGTTCGGGAAGACGTCCGGCTGAAATACCGCTATCTGGACTTGCGCAACCAGAAGGTGAAGGAGAACCTGGTATTCCGCTCCCAGGTCATTGCATTTTTGCGGCAGAAGATGACGGAGTTGGGTTTCCTGGAAATCCAGACCCCCATTTTAAGCGCCTCTTCCCCAGAAGGGGCAAGGGACTATATTGTGCCTTCCAGGAAGTACAAGGGCAAATTTTATGCGCTGCCCCAGGCGCCGCAGCAGTACAAGCAGCTGCTGATGGTGTCAGGCTTTGACAAGTATTTTCAAATTGCCCCCTGCTTCCGGGACGAGGACGCCAGGGCAGACCGCTCTCCCGGGGAATTTTACCAGCTGGATTTTGAAATGAGCTTCGCTACCCAGGAAGACGTGTTCCGGGTAGGGGAGGAAGTGCTTTCCGCTGCTTTTGAGAAATTTGCCCCAGAGGGGAGCGCAGTGACAAAGGCGCCCTATCCCGTGTTCAGCTATCGGCAGGCTATGTTGGAATTCGGCACAGACAAGCCGGATTTGCGGAACCCGCTGCGTATCATGGACTTGACGGACTTTTTCCAGAAATGCACTTTTCAGCCATTTTTGGGGAGGACGGTAAGGGCAATCCGCATTCATGCCGAAATGTCTAAGGGGTTCCATGAGAAATTGCTGAAATTCGCCATGGGACTTGGCATGGGCGGATTGGGTTATCTGGAAGTGATGGAGGACGGAAGCTGCAAAGGCCCCATTGACAAGTTTATCCCAGAGGGCTTGAAGGAGGAGTTTTGCAGCTTGGCAGGCTTAGAGGCCGGGGACACCATTTTCTTTATGGCGGACAAAGAGGAGCGGGCAGCTTATTATGCCGGGATGATTCGCACAGAGCTTGGGGAGAAGCTGGGCTTGATAGAGAAGAATGCTTACCGCTTCTGCTATGTGAATGATTTCCCCATGTTTGAGAGAGACCCGCAGACGAAGCAGATTGGCTTTACCCACAATCCCTTCTCCATGCCCCAGGGCGGCTTGGAAGCGTTAGAGACCAAGGATCCCTTGGAGGTTTTGGCTTATCAGTATGATATTGTCTGCAATGGCATAGAATTATCCTCTGGGGCTGTCCGTAACCACGACTTGAAGGTGATGGTGAAGGCCTTTGCGATTGCAGGCTATGATGAGGAGACATTGAAGCGCAAGTTTGGCGCACTGTACCAGGCATTCCAGTTTGGCGCGCCGCCCCATGCAGGGATGGCGCCAGGGATTGACCGGATGCTGATGCTGCTGCGCCAGGAGGACAATATCCGCGAGGTCATCGCATTCCCGATGAATGGGAACGCTCAGGATTTGATGTGCGGGGCGCCAGGGGAGGTCACGGAGCAGCAGCTTCGGGAGGCGCATATAAAGGTGCGGGGGTAAAAAAGAAAAAAGCAGGAGGAGCGCACAGTGGAACATTTAGGGACAAAACAGATTGTAACGCCCCGTCTGTCCTTGCGGCAGTTTCGGATGGAGGATGCGCCGAAAATGTATGAGGACTGGGCGTCTGACGAAGAGGTGACGCGGTACCTTATGTGGGCGGCGCATAGAAGCTTGGAGGAGACGGAAGGGCTTTTGAAGAGCTGGGTGGATGGCTATGGGGATAAGGCAAAATACCTCTGGTGCATAGAGTGGAAAGAGACAGAGGAGCCCATCGGCAGCATAGGCGTGACGAAAATAATTGAGCAGGCGCAGCTGGTGGAGCTGGGGTATTTCATCAGCCGGCGGTACTGGCATCAGGGCATTGCCACGGAGGCCGTGCAGGCAGTGATGGATTTCTTCTTTGACCAGGTGGGCGTAAACCGCGTGGAATCGCGCCACGACCCCAGGAACGCCTATTCCGGGAAGGTGATGGAAGCCTGCGGGATGCGGTATGAGGGCACAAGGATTGAGGCAGATTATAACAATTCCGGGATTTGCGATGAAGCCCTCTATGGGCTTACCAGAAAGCAGCGCAGGGAATCCCAGGCAGGGCAGGAAGAGAAAGGCGCAAAGGCCAGCCGGAACGTCATTTCCGATGAGACGATTGAATATGTAGGGATTTTAGCGAAATTGGAGCTTTCCCCCAAGGAGCGGGAGCGGGCCAAAAGGGATATGGGGGAAATGCTGGACTATATTGGCAAGTTGAATGAGCTGGACACCGCAGGCGTAGAGCCCATGTCCCATGTGTTCCCAATCACGAACGTGTTCCGGGAGGATGTGGTGGAGCATGGGGGCGACAGAGAGGATATGCTGAAAAATGCGCCGGAAGTGAAGGATGGGTGCTATCTTGTGCCTAAGACGGTGGAGTGACATAATATACAAAGAAAGAGGTACGGTTATGCCAGGAAAGGATATTACAGCCTTTACCGCATTAGAGCTTGCGGGGAAAATAAGAAAGCGGGAAATCAGTGTGTTAGAAGCCACTCAGGCGGTGCTGGAACAGGCGGAGCAGTGGGAGGGCGACATTCACAGCTTTGTGACCATAGACCGGGAGGGGGCGATTCGGAATGCGCAAAAGGTGCAGCGCCAGATTGACCAGGGAAGCCTGTGCGGGCCTCTGGCAGGCGTCCCTGTCGCCATTAAGGATAACTTGTGCACGGCAGGCCTGAAGACGACCTGCAGCTCCAGGATTTTGGAAGGCTTTGTGCCCACTTACACGGCAAAGGCCGTGCAAAACCTGATTGATGCAGGCGCAGTGATAATCGGCAAGACAAATATGGATGAATTTGCCATGGGAAGCACTACGGAGACTTCTGCCTTCGGCATTACCAAAAACCCCAGGAATTTAGCCCATGTGCCAGGGGGCTCTTCCGGAGGCAGCTGTGCCGCAGTGGCGGCTGGAGAATGCTTTTATGCTTTGGGGTCTGATACGGGAGGCTCCATCCGCCAGCCCAGCTCCTTCTGCGGCGTGACGGGCTTAAAGCCCACCTATGGGACAGTTTCCCGGTATGGCCTGGTGGCCTATGGCTCCTCTTTAGACCAGGTCGGCCCCATTGCAAAAGATGTGGCGGATTGTGCCGCAATTTTGGAGGCGATTGCCGCTTACGACAAGAAGGATTCTACCTCCATGCGCCGCAAAGACACAGATTTCACCTCTGCCCTAGTGGATGATGTGAGGGGCATGAAAGTAGGGATTCCCAGGGATTATTTTGGCGGGGGCTTAGACGCAGAAGTGAAGGATGCAGTCCTTGCAGCCGCCAAGGCGCTGGGGGAAAAAGGCGCAGAGGTGGAGGAATTTGATTTAAGCCTGGTGGAATATGCCATCCCGTCCTATTATGTGATTGCATGCGCAGAGGCCAGCTCGAACTTGGCGCGTTTTGACGGCGTGAAATACGGTTACCGCACCAAGGAACCTGGCGGGCTGCACCAGATGTATAAAAAATCCCGTTCGGAGGGCTTTGGCCAAGAGGTGAAGCGGCGCATTATGTTGGGCTCCTTCGTCTTAAGCTCAGGCTATTACGATGCCTATTACTTAAAGGCGCTGCGCACAAAAGCCCTGATAAAGCAGGCCTTTGACCGAGCTTTTCAGACATATGACGTCATACTGGGTCCAACCGCCCCTGCCACGGCGCCGAAAATCGGCAGCAGCCTCAGCGACCCCCTCAAGATGTACTTAGGGGATATCTACACGATTTCCGCTAATCTGGCGGGGCTGCCGGCCATATCCCTTCCCTGCGGCCAGGATTCCAAGGGGCTGCCCATAGGCCTGCAGCTGATGGGAGACTGCTTCCAGGAAAAGAAAATCATCCGGGCAGCCTACGCTTTTGAGAGAAGCATCCGATAGCCTCTAAAGCGCATTGCCTTGGAAGTTAAATTTTGAAGCGTTGCTTCGGCGGTGAGAGATTGCGGCAAATCCTTCCGCATAAAATTCATGAGGTTTCATAGGCGGAGTAACAGCGCCATTTTCTAGATTACAGGAGGAATTTCCTATGAGCAAAGACTACGAGGTTGTCATAGGCTTAGAGGTGCATGTGGAGCTGGCTACCAAGACGAAGATTTTCTGCGGCTGCCCCACGGCCTTTGGAGGCCTACCCAATACACATACCTGCCCAGTGTGCACCGGAATGCCAGGCTCTTTGCCTGTGTTGAATAAGCAGGTGGTGGAATATGCCATAGCGGTGGGCTTAGCCACAAACTGCGCCATCACTCGTTATTGCAAATTTGACCGAAAAAACTATTTCTACCCGGATAACCCACAGAATTATCAGATTTCTCAGCTGTACCTCCCCATTTGCAGGGACGGCTATGTGGAAATCGAGACGCCTGCCGGCAGAAAATCCGTTGGAATCCATGAAATCCACATGGAGGAGGATGCAGGGAAGCTCATCCACGATGAATGGGAAGGCTGTTCCCTGGTGGATTTTAACCGTTCCGGGGTTCCCTTAATCGAAATCGTCTCTGAGCCGGACATGCGCTCTGCAGAGGAAGTGATTGCCTATCTGGATAAGCTGCGGATGATTATCCAATATGTGGGCGCCTCCGACTGCAAATTAAACGAAGGCTCCATGCGCGCAGACGTCAACTTATCCGTCCGGGAGGCTGGCGCAGAGCCGTTTGGCACCCGCACGGAAATGAAAAACTTAAATTCTTTTAAAGCCATTTCCAGAGCCATTGAAAATGAGAAAAACCGGCAGATTGACCTGTTGGAATCCGGAAAGCCTGTGGTTCAGGAAACCAGGCGGTGGGATGACTCCAAAGAATATTCTTATGCCATGCGCAGCAAGGAGGACGCCCAGGATTACCGCTATTTCCCAGAGCCGGATTTGCCGCCTGTGGAAATCAGCGACGCATGGATTCAGGAAATTAAGGCGCGCCAGCCAGAGCTGCGCACCCAGAAGCAGGAGCGTTACCAATCTGAGTATGGCCTTCCCGCTTACGATGCAGAAATCCTCACCAGCTCCAAGCGGCTGGCTGATTTGTTTGAAGCCACTGCGGCGCTCTGCCATAGCCCTAAGAAAGCCAGCAACTGGCTTATGGGCGAGACCATGCGCCTTTTGAAGGAGCAGGAGATGGAGCCGGAAGACATCCATTTTTCCCCAGCGAACCTGGCAAAGCTGATTTCCCTTACAGAAGATGGCAGCCTCAACAGCACGGTGGCCAAGGAGGTATTTGAAAAGATTTTCCAGGAGGATATCGACCCTGCGGCCTATGTGGAATCCCATGGGCTAAAAACGGTCAATGATGAAGGAGCCTTAAGGAGCGCAGTTGCGCAGGTCATAGAGGAGAACCCCAAATCCGTAGCGGATTTCCAAAACGGCAAAGAAAAAGCCATCGGGTTCTTGGTAGGGCAGACCATGAAGGCCATGAAGGGCAAGGCAAACCCAGGCATGGTGAACCAGATTTTGAGAGAAATGCTGAAACCGTAGGGCATGATGCTACAAAAGGGCTGTTTGGGAGGTTTTTCATGAAGGTTTTGATTGTAGAGGATGACGGGGCGATTGCGAATTTAATAAAGATTAGCCTAGCTGCTGAGGGATATGACTGCGTCTGTGCTTATGATGGGAAAATGGGGGCGGATTTGCTGGAAAAAGACAGCTTTGACTTAATCCTGCTGGACATTATGCTGCCGGAGATTGACGGTTATGAGCTGTTGGAGTATGTGAAGCCCATGGGCACGCCGGTCATTTTCCTGACAGCCAAAGGCAGGGTGGAGGACCGCATCAAAGGACTGCGCTTGGGCGCAGACGACTATATCGTGAAGCCTTTCCAGGTGGGGGAGCTGCTAGCCCGGGTGGAAGCGCTGCTCAGAAGGTATGGGAAGGCACAACAAAAGCTGTCCTTTGCGGATGTGGAGGTGGATTTGGCCTCCAGGACGGCCGCCAAAGGGGGAGAGCCTGTGGAGCTTACGGTAAAAGAGTTTGACCTGTTAGTGGAGCTGATACAGAACAAAAATGTGGCGCTGTATCGGGAACGGCTGTATGAGAAGGTATGGGGCGGAGCCTACATGGGGGACACCCGCACCTTGGATTCCCATATCCAGCGTCTTCGGCGGAAGCTGGGCTGGGAGCGCTATATTAAGACCGTGTTTCGGATAGGATACCGCCTGGAGGATGGGAAATGAAAAAAGAAATGCGAATAGAAGGCCGAGAGGAAATGCAAAAGGTAAAGCTAATGGAAGTGATAATCAGGCCTTATAAAGAAAAGGATTTGCCGCAAATGATAAACATATGGAATGAGGTTGTGGAAGAGGGCATCGCATTCCCTCAAGAAGAGCTGTTAGACAGCCAGACTGGGAAAGGATTTTTTGCTTCTCAGACCCATAATGCCGTTGCAGCTGCCCCAAGCACGGGGGAAATCTATGGCCTATACATCCTGCATCCCAACAATATAGGGCGCTGCGGCCATATTTGCAATGCCAGCTTTGCCGTCAAGTCGTCTGCCAGAGGGCTCCATATTGGCGAAAAGCTAGTCTCTGACTGCATTGCCCAAGGAAAGCGACAGGGTTTTCAAATCATGCAGTTCAATGCCGTAGTGGCGACAAACCTCCATGCCCGCCATCTATATGAACATCTTGGGTTCAACCAGCTGGGCATAATTTCCAAAGGCTTCCGTAAGAAGGACGGGCAATATGAGGACATCTGCCCCTATTACCGCAGGCTAACATGAAAAAGAAGCGCCATGCGACAGGGAGAAATCCAGAAAAAAATTTAGAATGCCTCCTATTCTTGGGATTGGCTCGTGATGCCTTTCTCATGTCGAAATAGGGGGCTTTTTTTGTTATTTTTTTCACAGCTATTTACGTAATAAATATCCTTTGAACCATAAATAGTAACTAAATTTACAAATAAATGCTGAATTTGACGAAATTTTCTTGCAATTTGCACATGCCAAGCGTATAATGATATTGTATATTTTTGGAAATAGGAAAAAACAGGCTCACAGAATTGCGCAGAGAGGAGTTAGATGGTTGAAGAAAAAAATATTTATAATTTTTGCTATTGCACTTCTATGCATAGTTGCAGTCGCAGTTGCGGTTATTTTTACACAAAAGGATTCTTTTTCGCTGAAAATTGATGGCAATGAAATCACTAAGGAAGAGTTTTTGGATGCGGCTGCCCGGAAAAGATATGAGGTAGTCAGTTATTTTTCAGAAAAAGGGGCTGGGGCAGTAGACGGGAAGTTCTGGGAACAGGAAGTGGGAGGAGAACTTCCGTATGAGAAGCTTACCCAGGAAACCTTAGAAGAGCTGAAGCATTTTTATGCAGTTTATGGGCTGGCAGAAGAAAAAGGGTATGTGGAGGAAGGAAGCTATCCTGCGCTGATAAAGCGATGGGAGGAAGAGAACCAGTTTCGGAAGGGCAAAATAGAAAAGGGAGAGGCCGTCTATGGTTTATCGGAATATTCCTTGGAACTGTACCTGGAATATGAAATGGATACAATCCAAAAAAGTTATTGTAACGGCCTGGATAACGAGGGCATGGAAATAACGGATGAAGACAGGAAGCAGTATTATGAGGAACATATCGCATTTTATCAGCGGGAAGACGATAGGATCCTTGATTATATCAAAATCCCCTACAGTGAGGAAGGGGTGGACGACAGGCAGGTACAGGAATGGAAAAGCTGCCTGACATCCATTTATAAGAAAATGGACGGGGAGCATCCGCTGGCGGATTTGGCTCGGGAAGAGACGCTTGTAGCCCCCTATCTGGGGCATGCCGACGCCACATCTTCTGAACTCCGCAACTATTCCAGGAGCATTGGCGATATCCTGGATTATGCATGGGACCTTCAGGCAGGAGAATCCACAACGGTGATAGATGAGAACGGAAGCTTGTATTTGATTGCGTGTACGGAGAGGAATGCAAACGGGCCGGCCCCGATTGAGGAAGTGAAGGACAATATC
>CAOKUK010000013.1 GCA_948472595.1 uncultured Eubacterium sp. | reverse complement strand
GTTCAACCCCACCGTGACCTCGGACAATGCATGGTGGTACCGGGGGACGGCGGACGCCATGTACCGGAACCTGGATTTCTTGAAGAGAAGCCACGAGCCTTATGTGATTATCACGGCAGGGGATTGTGTCTATAAGCTGGATTACAACAAGGTATTGGAATACCATATCAGCAAGAAGGCGGACATCACCATTGTCTGCAAGGATATGCCCGTTGAGGAGGACATCAGCCGTTTTGGCGTGGTGCGTATGAATGAGGATTCCCGGATTGTGGAATATGAGGAGAAGCCCATGGTGGCTCAGTCCAATACGATTTCAGCCGGCATTTATATCATCCGCAGGAGGCAGCTCATTGAGATGCTAGAGCGCTGTGCGGAGGAAGGGCGTTATGACTTTGTGACGGATATCTTAATCCGCTATAAGAACATGAAGCGGATTTACGGGTACAAATTGGAGGATTATTGGAGCAATATTGCGACGGTGGAATCTTATTACAAGACAAATATGGACTTTTTGGATCCAGAGGTTCGGGCTTATTTCCGAGGTGAGCCGAAAGTGTACTCTAAGGTGGACGACTTGCCGCCTGCCAAGTACAATGTGGGCTCGGAGGTGCGCAACAGCCTGATTTCCAGCGGGTGCATCATCAACAGCAAGGTGGAGAATTCCATTTTGTTCAAGAAAGTCTTTGTAGGGAAGAACTGCGTCATTAAGAATTCCATCATCTTGAATGACGTGTACATTGGGGATAACACCCATATTGAGAACTGTATTGTAGAGAGCCGGGACACGCTGCGGGCGAATACATATTTCAGCGGCGGAGACGGCATCAAGGTAGTGTATGAGCACAACGAAAGATATGTGATTTGACCTTCTGCCGGTTAAAGCTTCGGCACCAGCTTCGGCGGGAGGGGGATGGCATAAAAGGGGGCGGAAATATGCAGATAACAGACGTGAGAATCCGTAGAGTGGAAAAAGAAGGGAAAATGCGGGCAGTGGTTTCCATCACCATCGATGAGGAATTCGTAGTTCACGACATCAAGCTTATCGAGGGCGAGAAGGGGCTGTTTATTGCGATGCCAAGCAGGAAGGCGGCAGACGGTGAGTACCGCGATATAGCACACCCAATCAACTCCCAGACAAGGGAGATGATACAGCGGGTTATCTTGGAGCATTACCAGTCAGAGGAGGCGCAGGAGCCATAATCATCAGGGCTGGGAATGGAGTTATGAGAAAATACTGAGGCTGCATAGTCGGACATCAAAATGGATGGGGCGTATTCCTTTTCCCTTGGAACACGCTCCTTTTTCATTTCAATATTTTGCTGGATTATATGCCTTTTGTATGTTAGTATATACTTGATTGGACGGCAAAATGCAGCATAAGGCATGGTTGAGGCTGCCCGTCCGCGCCCATGCGCGTCAGAAGAGGATTGGATACATAGAAGGAAAGGACAGGGAAAGGTATGTTGAGGCATCTGTTTTCAATGGAATATCTTAAGGAAATGCTGTATATAGTTCCGGCAATCCTGCTGGCAATCACAGGCCATGAGTTCGCCCATGGGTTTGTGTCCTATCGGCTGGGAGACCCCACGCCAAAGAGGGAGGGGCGGCTGAGCCTGAACCCTTTGGCGCACCTGGATCTTGTGGGCACGCTGTGCCTGCTGCTTTTTGGGATGGGGTGGGCGAAGCCTGTCCAAATCAATCCTGCCAGCTATAAGAATCGGAGGGTGGGGACAGTCCTTGTGTCCCTGGCAGGCCCTTTTATGAATTACCTTATGGCTTTTGCGGGCATGCTGCTGTTTGCCTGGGCCGCATCAGAAGGGCATGATGGCATATGGTTTCTCTATCTGGCATCCATCAATGTGGGGCTTGGGACATTTAACCTGATTCCCATCCCGCCTCTGGACGGCTCCCATGTGCTGGAAGAGCTGGTGCCGGGGATTAGGGAGATTTATGCCAGGATTGGGAGGTTTGCCATGCCGCTTTTGTTCCTCTGCCTGTATACCGGGATTTTGAGGAAGCCGCTGGATTTTGCCAATAATGCGGTGATAGAGGGCATGGCGGAAGCGGCATGGCGGATTTTTGGATGGTAGGGCAACTGAGGGAATATGTTAGGGTAGAGAGGAGCATACAATGAGACAATTTTTTGGTAAGAGTCAAAGCGGGGACTTGAAGGAGGCAGTCCGGGGGCTGCAGAACCCGCAATTGGTGATGCTGATTTCAAATCAGGAGCAGTTCGAGGGGCATGTAAAGAAGCTGGAAGAGCTTTTCCCCAAGGTTCCCAGCATTGGGTGCATAGGCATGGCCTACGGGAGGGCTATGGTGGAAAGGGGCGTGAGCGTCATTGCCTTTCAGGGAGTGGCTGCTGCGGCGAATGTGCTGGAGCAGGCTTCCGTCATGCCTGTCAAATATATCCAGCGCCTGAAGCGGGATGTGGAGGCGGTGGGAGGCTCCCAGAAGGATACGGTGTGCATTGATTTTTGCGCAGGGAATGACGCCTGCATCTTGACGACGATTCACAGCGTGCTGAAGCATAGGGGGATATCCCTTGTGGGCGGGACTGGGGACGCCGGGATGGTGTCCGCCAATGGTCAGGTCTACCGGGACGCCGTGGCCTATGCGATGGTTCGGAATCAAAACGGGAGGGTAAAGGCCTATAAAGAGAATATTTACCACAAGCTGGATAATTACCGTTTTATCGCCTCCAAGACAGACAAGGAGAAATACATCATCGGGGAGCTGAACGGAAGGCCGGCTAGGCAGGTCTATCAGGATATCCTCCGCGTGACGGAACAGGAAATCCCCACCCAGACCTTCAAAAACCCTTTTGGGAAGCTGAACGGGGACGACGTCTGCATCATTTCCATTAAGGAGGTCAGTGGGAATGCGCTCGCCTGTTTCCGCCAGGTGAATGATTCCGATGTGCTGGTGCTTTTGGAGCTGAGCGATTTCCGCCAGGTGGTAAGGAACACCATCCAGGCCATCCAGAAGGATTTTTCCAGGATTTCCGCCGTGTTCTCCGTCAATTGCCTGTTTCGGTATAAGCTGTTTTGTGAGAACCAGTACATGCAGGAATATTTAGGGGAGATGAGCGCCTTGGGCAGCCATGCGGGCCTGGTGGGGTACGGGGAGCACTATAACAACCAGTTTGTCAACCAATCCATGACATGCGTGGCATTTGAGTAAGGAGGCGGATATGGCAGTGAAGAGAAAAGCCTGGCGCAGGATGCGTGATAAGAAGAATACAGAGAAGGATCTTTCCCCTGTGCTGCATGTGACAGGGAGCCTGAAGGAGTACCATAAGGATTTGGTGGAGAAGGAGGTGGCCTCCTTGCGGGAGTTGGGAAAGGTCAGCAGCTCTTTTGGCGGCGTGTTCCGCGAGACCCGGGATTTCCAGGAGAAGCTGCAGGATTTTGAGCAGACCTTTTCCGGCATCAATGAGGTGTCTGGCCAGTTTGTGCAGGTGAAGGAGGAAATCGCCCAGTCTGTGGAGCAGGTGCAGGATCGGGTTGGGGATTTGAAGGACAGCTCCCTTGAAGTCGAGAGCCATTTTGGGGAAATGGAATCCACTTTCCAGGATTTCCAGACGGCGGTGAAGCAGATTAAGTCTTGCACGGGCAAGATTGTCTCCATTGCGGAGCAGACGAACATCCTGGCGCTGAACGCCTCTATTGAGGCGGCGAAGGCCGGGGAGCGAGGGAAGGGGTTCGCAGTGGTGGCAGTGGAGGTGAAGCGCCTTTCTGACCAGATTAAAAGCCTGGTGCGGGAGGTCAACAAGAGCATCGGGGATGTGGAGCGGGGCACGGATAAGCTGAGCGCCAGCATAGGGAGCTCCCAGGAAGCTTTGGGGCAGAGCATTGAGAAGGTCAATGAGACTTATGATATGTTTGACAGGATTACCCAGGCGGCAGAAGGCGCTTCCACGGTGCAAGAGGGGATAGCCGGCGTGATAGATGAGTCCAGGCAGGAGCTCCAGGGGCTGTGCGCCTTCTTTGACAGGACCCAGGAGCAGTACCAGGATGTCATGCGCCACATTTCCCGTGCCAGCGCCTTGGGCACCACCAAGGGCGCAATGTTTGAGGATGTGGACAACATGCTGTCCCAGATTCCCCCGCTGATTCAGGAATAAGTTGCAGGCGGCGGGAAGTTGTGGTAAAATATAGTTGCTGTTTAGAATTTATTGGTAAAGGAGATGTATTGGATGGCTCTGCTAGATGAATTGAGGGAGTTGGGAGTAAACGTGGAAGAGGGATTGGGCCGCCTTGGCGGGAATGCAGCATTTTATGAGAAAATGCTGGGCTCATTTATTAAGATGATGGATAAATATTCCTTTGATCTGGACTTTGACTGTGAGGATTATGGGGAGATTATTGAGAAATCCCATGCCATTAAGGGGGCTTCCGGGAATTTGTCAATCACCCCGATTTATGAGGCCTATGGACAGGCCACGGATTTGCTGCGCAAGGAGAAGCCCCAGGAGGCCAAAGAGGTGCTCTTAAATGCGCTGCCGATTCAGGAGAAGATTATGGATGTAATCCGCAAATATAAGGGGTAATCCCATGGAACGCAGACAGCCGCCAGCATGCAATTATGGCGGCTGTTGCAGGTATTCTGCCTGGTTTGTTCGTTTTTCTATCTTGCCATAGAAAAAATCCCTCGAAAACCTGCGGTTTTCAAGGGATTTCGCTACGTGCGTGAGAGGATTCGAACCCCCGACACCTTGGTCCGTAGCCAAGTGCTCTATCCAGCTGAGCTACACACACAATGATGCTGTTCATATGGAACGCTCTTTATTCTACCCTAGTTTTATGGCTTTGTCAATAGATTTTTAAAAAAATTTAGGAAATAGGGTGAAATAATTGGCGCAGTGTGGTAAAATGATAGTCAGTTCCAAAAATAGAGCGTAGAGCGAAGCGATAAGTAGGAGAAGATTCATGACAAGGCTGGAATTTTTACATGAGCTGGAGGTTGCCCTGGAAGGGGAGATGATTCCAGAGTCAGTGGAAGGGCATGTGAAGTATTACAACAAGTACATTATGGATGAGGTTAGGAAAGGGTGCGCCGAGGAAGAGGTAGTTGACAGCCTTGGGAGCCCCAGGCTGATTGCCAAGACATTGATTGACACTGCGAAGCAGTTCGGGCCAATGTTCAGGCAGTATCAGGATGAGGAAGACATAAGCCCCAAGAAGAAAGGGTGGTTCCGAATGGACTATTCCCCTGAGGAGGGGTGGGACGTGCGTTTGGGGAAGTTGAAGCTGAATAGCTGGTATGGGAAGCTGGCTCTGGCTTTGCTGGCGGGGCTGCTGCTTGTGGCTGTGGCGAACCTGATGGCGTTCCTGATTCCGGTTTTGGCGCCTGCGATTTTGATTTTGTTGGTCTGCTCTATAATTTTTGGCAGTAGAAGATAATGGGAAACGGGAGGAGCATATGGAGGCTGTTAAAGTAAGCAAAGTTGGCAAGGGAAAGTGTTTTTTAAAAAGAGGAGACAAGTTAAGGGGGCTTTTTGTGATTCTGCAGGGCAGCGTCCGGGCAGTGTTTAAGAATGACGAGATTGTTCTGGAGCCCGGGAGCATTATCGGGATGATGGAAGGCCTTTCAGACAGTTATTTATGCGACTATGTGGCAAATTCAGACTGCCTGTTTTACATTTATCCATACAGAGGGGTGGAGGATTATAAAAAGATTTTTGCGATGGAAGGGAAGTATGTGGCAGTGTTCGCCATGTCCGCCATGCACCAGGCGTCTGCCTTGATGGAACGGTACGTCATGGCTTATCGGAAGGCGCAGGAATTTTATAAGCTCCTGATGGGGTATTATGAGGAGTACAAGAAGTTCTGCGGCGACTATGGGATACTGGAAAAGCCCTTTAAGCGTATGGGCTCTTTGACCCCCGTGCAGCTGAAGGAGCCCATAGGGGGATGGGTGGTTTCTTATTATAAGCGCATGTCCGACGTGTCCTTGAAGTCCATGGATCAGTTTTTGGCCAGGGATGCCGATATTGGGATTGGGGCGATACTGAATGCGGTTAGCTGGACGAAGAAGGCCATAGTCTTAATCCGGGAGCTGAAGGATTACCTTTATGCCCACCGGGAGCTGCTGCTTTCCGCTGAGACGGAGAATTTGTTCCAGCTGTATTTTGAGCTGGCCAGGAAGGCTTCCGTTACGGGCATTGACATTGGGGCCTTGGCTCAGAAGATTTCCGGCATTATGGATTTTGCCACTGGCAGCCATATGTATGAGGAGAAGGTCATGAAGTCTTGCTTTGAGGAATATGAGGGCTATGATTTCAACCAGGGTTCCTTGAAGGATGCGGAGTTTGAGGATGGGATTGAAGAATATGAGGAGGGCTTTGACTACCTGAGCCAGATTTTGGATTATGCCGGATATCCGGAGGATAAGGCTAAGAACTTCCGCAGCGCCCTTGCGGAATACAAGGAGCTGCCGGATTTGTACGCTTCCACGGACAATATCCGCAAGCTGCGCCGGACGCTTACATCGGATTTCTATGATATTTATGAGCTGGCCTTCTTCCGTTCCCTGAAAGGGGGGCGCATACCGGTTGGCGTGAAGATGTTCCTGAACTTTGGGTTTGTGGATGAAGGGCTGGCAGGGGAGGAAAATGCCCGCAGCCTCTATGACATGACGGAGCAGCTCTATCGCTGCAAGGCAGAGAATGTGTTTACCATATATGAATGGCTCCTAAGCATCTTCCGCGGGGAGAACGAGCCATCCCGGAATGAGTTCGATATGGATTACATGGGCTTTCTGAATGAGCAGAAGAAGACTGGGGACATTAAAGCGGAAGACCTTCCGAAGCTGCAGAAGGACAATCGCAAGAAGGTTGAGTTTGAGCTGCGCAACATGTTCGTCTCCACCAACAGGGCGACTTATGGCCGGATTTCCACCTATTGCCCCATCCTCTGTGAGGACGATATTGTGGGCTCCGCCGAGAAGATGCTGATGACGGCCGAGAAGGCCAACGGCGCATTGGATGAAATCCGCAAGATTGATTATTCCCTGTTCTACCGCGAGGTAGGGTTCTCCGACCCAGACCATGACGTGAACCGCGAGGTCATCCAGAAGGAAGTGATCCCCTACATTATTTTAATGCCGAATGCCGGGACTAAGGCCATGATGTGGCAGGAGACGGCGGGGATCCGCAAGGATACCCAGGCTAGGTTTATCTTCCCCATCCTCACCGGGTCGGATGTGTCGGAGCTGATGGTGGATGTGGCGGGCCGCTTCCGCTGGGAGATGTGCCGCAAAATCCAGGGCGCCCGCTGGAACGACATTACAGAGGCTTCCCTGACCTCCGAGTACAGCGACTATATCCAGTATTACCGCAAGAATCCGGAGCTGTCTGCGGATGCTAAGGATAAAGTGAAGAAGAGCCTGCAGAAGGCCAAGAACAATTACCGCGAGGTGTTTGTAAAGGATTACCAGAGCTGGATCCGGTATGAGTCGAAGGGGAGCTTCCGCCTGAACAAGGTGGCCAGGGACATCATTTTCCGGTACTGCCCTTTCAGCAAGGACATCCGCAAGACCCTGTCCGCCAACCCCACATACCAGGAGATGTTCGGGAAGTTCGATATCCTGAATGGGCGCAAGGCTCATCATGTGGAAGCTTGGTATGACCGGTACCAGAAGAAGGGCGGGGAGATTACAGACGATCTGCAGATGAATTTGGATTTCTACAGCCTGTGACCCTATGCATAAGGCAGCCTGCCTGGCAGGCTGGGGCATTTCGCAGCCTGCCAGCGAAACAGAGCTGGCAGATTGGAGTATGGGCGCCCCAGCCAGCTTGCGTGCAGGCTGCTTATTTTTGGGGTTTTTGGCTTTTCTTTGTGGCATAGGGCTGCTTGATGTCTGACAGCCCCAGCAGGTAATCGGCAGATACATGGTAAAAGCTGCATAAGGTGAGCAGGTGGTGGATGGGCAGCTCATTGGCGCCTCGCTCATACCGCGCATACATGGTCTGGGATGTGCCTAAAATATCTGCCATTTCTTGCTGTGTTTTGTCATGGTCTTCTCTTAAGTCTCGCATTCTCTGTACATATTTCATAAAATCCTCCAATATTAATAGATTTTCTTAAATGTAACATAGCAATTATGGATGAATTTGAATCTAGTACATATATTTACTATTTGATTTAGTGAAAATATGTACTAAAATGTGAGGTGAAAATTTTTGGGAAACACAGGGATTTAATAAGGCAGTATAAGCGAAATCCGTTGCATTGAGCCACTCTGCGTATGCGTGCTGAAGAAGGGAAAAGCCTTGGAATCAAATGCGGCAGTAGCTCCCAAGAATATGGCGGTTGTAGACGCAAAGGGCGCAAAAGCGGAAATGAAGATGTCTTATCAGCAAGATGAAGCATGGGATTAATCCTTAAGCTGTTATAGTAAGAAAAGAAATAGCCGTATGCCAAAAGGCGTAACGGCTATTTCTTTTTCACAATGCACTTTGGCAGCGCCTGTCGTTGGCCAGGATTCCCATCATCTGCATTTTTTCCGGCCAGGCGGTTAGCCTAATTGCTCTGCCTTTGCTTCTCCTACCAAGGCGGCGGTAATGATTGCCATGGAGTATGCCTCGTCGGCATTGCATCCCCTGGATAAGTCATTAATCGGAGAGTTCAGGCCCATCAGGATAGGGCCATAAGCGTCAAAGTTCCCCAGGCGCTGGGCAATCTTATATCCGATATTGCCGGCGTTGATGTCCGGGAATACGAATACATTCGCATGGCCTGCCACCTCGTCGTCCGGGCACTTGGTGCGCGCCACACGGGGAGAAACGGCAGCGTCAAACTGCATCTCGCCGGAAATCGGCAAATCTGGCCTTTTGGCCTTGGCCTTGGCTGCAGCGTTGCGCATCTTGTCCACGTCGTCCCCTTTGCCGGATCCCATGGTAGAGTAGCTTAAGAATGCAATCTTCGGGTCGATGCCGAAAAGCTGCCCGCAGTCAGCCGTCACGATGGCGATATCTGCCAGCTCGTCCTCATTGGGGCAGATATTGATGGCGCAGTCCGCCATGGCCAGCACTTCGTTCTCGCCCGTTGCGGAGGGGCGCACCAGGATAAAGCAGGAGGACACGATGCTGTGCCCAGGCCGGGTCTTGATTAATTGCAGCGCAGGGCGGATAGTGTCTGCCGTGGTGTAGGTGGCGCCGCCCAGGAGGCAGTCTGCAACCCCCATCTTAACCAGCATGGTTCCAAAGTAATTCCCCTGCTTTAAAATCTTGAGGGCTTCCTCTGGCTGTACATTCTTGCTCTTGCGCAGCTCGCAGAAAAGCTCCACCATCTTGTCCATGTCTTCATAATTCTCGGGGTCTATGATAACGCCTCCGCGGATGTTGTAGCCATACTCTTCCGCAGCCTCTTCTACCTCTTCCCGGTTCCCAATCAAGATAGGGGTTAAGAAGTTCGAAGCCAGCAGTCGGGAAGCCGCCTCCAGAATACGGGGGTCGCTGCCCTCCGTGAATACGATTTTTTTCGGGTCTTTCTTCAGTTTTTTAATCATCATCCCGAAGCCCTGCATATTTCTGTCCATTTTGCAAAAACCTCCTTAAAAATTTAGTCCATAACAAGCCAATGTTATATTACCCAGGCAGTTTCCTTCCCATAAACAGTCGTATGGATTTGCCGCTTTGGGAGTGAAATGCCACAATTTGTAAATCCCACATATATAATGTACCACTTTTGAAAGCAATCTACAATACATTTATAGGGAAAAAATGCGTTATGGATAAACAGTGCGATGCAGACAGAGGGGTGGAATCCATAAAAGAATAATTAAAGGCGTAAAATGTTAGAAAAATTTTATACTTTTTTAATTGAATTTTCCAGGCCATATCATTATAATGAACATGAAACTGACCAGTCGGTCGGAAATTAGGGAAGAAATCAAAACAACAGCAAAAGAAAGACAACAGGAGGAAATGCACATGCTGTCAAGATTCAGTGTGAAAAAGCCCTATACCGTTATCGTGGGGATTGTGTTGGTGATTATTCTGGGCGCAGTGTCATTAAGCAAGATGAGCACCGATTTGCTGCCAAGCATCAACCTGCCTTATGCGATTGTGGTGACCACCTACCCCGGCGCAAGCCCGGAGCAAGTGGAGAGCGTGGTGACCCAGCCCATAGAGGGGGCCATGGCCAGCACCTCGAACATCAAGAACATTAGCTCCACCTCATCCAACAATACCTCCATGGTAGTGCTGGAATTTGAGCAGACGGCGAACATGGATTCCATCACCGTGGAAATGCGCGAGAGCTTAGACCAGATTAGCGGCTATTGGCCGGATACCGTGGGAAACCCTATTATCATGAAGCTGAACCCAGACATGATGCCTATTATGATTACGGCAGTGGAAGTGGATGGGATGGACAGCTTAGAAGTCAGCGACTACACGGACACAGACTTAATCCCGGAATTGGAAAGCGTGGAGGGCGTCGCCTCCGTATCTGGCACCGGCCTGATTGAGGAGTCTGTCCGAGTGACTTTGAGCCAGCAAAAAATCGATGCCGTGAATCGGAAGATTACCGCCTCTTTGGAAGGGAAATTTTCAGACGCCCAGGAGGAGATGGATTCTGCAGAGAGTGAAATCAACAGCGGCAAAGAAGAGTTAGACAGCGGCAAGAATGAGATGGCAGGGAAGATCAGCGACGCTCAGAACCAGCTCAATGACAAGAAGATAGAGCTGTTCCAGACAGAGGCGGACATGCGCGCCAAGCTGGGAGAGCTGCAGGAGGCCAGGACCTCCACAGAGCAGGCCATTTCCGGCTTAAAGGAGCTGCAGAGCCAGGTGGATACTTTAATTGAGAGCAAGGCAGCCCTGACAAAGGGGATTGCCGCCCTTAAGGAGCAGCAGGAGAAGCTCCAGGAGCAAGTGGGGCAGCTGCAGGCAGCCCTCAAGCAGATGGAGGAGCAAAGGGGGCAGTTAAAGCAGGCAATCCTGATGTCCTCGCCAGAGCAGCTGCCTTTGCTTCAGGGGCAGCTGGCAGAATTGGAAAAGCAGTTAGAGGCCCTAAAGGAGCAGGCAGGGCAGGTGGAAGGGCCTGAAAAACAGCTGAGCCAACAGTTAGAGAAGCTCCAGGGGCAGCTCACCCAGGTAGAGGACGGACTTGCCGCCATCAAGTCAGAGATGGCCTCCCAGGAAGGCAGCGAGCTAAAAGAAGACGCTTCCGATAAGGAGCTGAAGGCTTACGTTGCCCAGTCCCTGACAAAGGCAGAGCAGGGGCTGGTGCAGATTGACGGCGGGATTGCTGCCATTGAGGCAGGGCTAAAGAGCATCACCGAGGGCAAGGCCACCATCAACGACACCCTCGCCACCTTGAACCAAAGCCAGATTACCGGTTCCATCGACATGGGGAGCGCTTCCGCCCAGCTGGCCAGCGGGGAGGAGAAGCTAAAGGAATCTAAGAAATCCTTTGAGGACACCAAAGAGGAGGCCTTTGATTCCGCAGACATGTACAATATCCTGACCATGGAGACGCTGACCGGCATCCTGACCGCCCAGAATTTCTCTATGCCGGCAGGCTATATCAACAACGAGGGCGAGCGGTACATGGTGCGCGTGGGCGACGCCATAGACAGCGTGGACGCCCTGAAGGACATGGTGTTGATGGATTTGGGCATGGATGGCGTGGAGACCATACATATGTCTGATGTGGCCGACATTGCCGTGGTGGACAATTCTGCAGATTCCTATGCCAAATTGAATGGAAAGCCTGGCGTGATGCTGTCCATCCAGAAGCAGACCGGCTATTCCACCGGGGATGTGACCAAGCGGATTTACCAGAAGATAGACAGCATGAAGAAAAAGGATGGGAACCTGGCCGTGTCCGTGCTGATGGATCAGGGCATTTACATTGACATGATTGTGGATTCCGTGCTGAACAACATGATTTTTGGCGCTATCCTGGCAATCGTCATCCTGCTCCTGTTTTTAAAGGACATCCGCCCCACCCTGGTCATTGCCGTGTCCATCCCTATTTCCGTCATATTTGCCGTGGTTTTGATGTATTTCAGCGGCGTGACGCTGAACATGATTTCCTTGTCAGGCCTTGCCCTGGGCATCGGCATGCTGGTGGATAACTCCATTGTGGCCATTGAGAACATTTACCGCATGAGGAGTGAAGGGCTTTCCGCCCGGAAGGCGGCTGTGGAAGGCGCCAAACAGGTAAGCGGCGCCATTACGGCCTCTACGCTGACCACCGTCTGCGTGTTTGCCCCCATCGTGTTTACGGAGGGCATTACCCGCCAGCTTTTTGTGGACATGGGCCTTACCATCGCCTATTCCCTGCTGGCCAGCTTGGTCATTGCCCTGACCTTTGTGCCTATGATGGGCTCTAAGATGCTGAAAAAGACCAAGGACGTGAAGCACCCGTTGTTTGACCGTTTCCAAAGGGCTTACGGCGCAGCCTTAGAGAAGCTGCTCCATGCAAAAATTTTGGTCATCCTGGTGATGGCAGCCCTCTTGGTGGTCAGCGCCAAAGCTTCCATGTCCAAGGGAACCGCATTTATGCCGGATATGGAGAGCACCCAGATGTCAGTGACCGTCACGCCTCCGGAGGACGGGGAATTTGAAGAGGCCTGCCAGCTGGCAGACCAGGTGACGGAGAAAATACAGACTATCCCTGATGTGGAGTCCGTAGGCGCCATGGCCGGGGGAGGCGGCATCGCCGGCAGCATGATGGGCGGCGGAAGCGGCAGCAGCGACATTACCCTCTACATAATCCTCAAGGAAGACAAACAGCTTACCAATGATGAAATCGCATCCCGGATTGCAGATTTGACCGGCAGCCTGGATGGGGAGATTACAGTCAGCAGCTCCAATATGGACATGGGCGCCTTGGCAGGGCAGGGCCTGTCCGTGCAGGTCAGGGGGCGCGACCTTGGCACCTTGCAGGAAATCGCCCAGGACGTCTCCAAAGTCGTGTCAAGCGTGGAAGGGACCACGGAGGTCTCCGATGGCCTGGAAGAGACGGAAAAGGAATTCCGCATTACCGTAGACAAAGAAAAAGCGGCCAAATATGGCATGACCGTGGCGCAAGTGTACCAGTTAGTGTATGAGCAGATGGAAAAGGACACGGCTGACGATACCATCTCCACCGACATTAAGGATTATGACGTTTTCTTGGAAAGCGTGGAGCAAAGCGAAGCCTCCCTGCAGTCCTTAAAGAAGCTCACCTTCACTTACAAGGACAAGGAGACAGGGGACGAATCTGAAATCCCCTTATCCAAGGTGGCCAAATTTGAGGATGCGGACAGCCTGCTGTCCATTGGCAGGGACGGCCAGGAGCGTTACATCACCGTATCCGCCCAAATTGCCGATGGCTACAACGTAGGCTTGGTAGGAGCTGAACTGGATAAGGCGTTGGAAGGCTATAGCCTCCCGGAAGGCTATTCCCTGGAGATGGCAGGGGAGAACGAGACCATCAATGAGGCTATGGAGCAGCTCCTGCTGATGCTGGTGCTGGCAATCGCCTTCATCTATTTGATTATGGTGGCTCAGTTCCAGTCCCTGAAGGCTCCCTTTATTATCCTGTTCACCATCCCCTTAGCTCTGACCGGAGGCTTCCTGGCGCTGTTTCTTACCAACAGCGAAATCAGCATCATTGCCATGATTGGCTTCATCATGCTGGTGGGCATTATCGTAAATAACGGCATCGTGATGGTGGAGTACATCAACCAGCTTAGGAGGGATGGCATGGAGAAGCGGGAAGCCATCGTGACGGCCGGCATGACCCGCCTCCGCCCCATTTTAATGACAGCCATGACCACCATCCTGGCCATGTCCACCACCGCTTTCGGAAATGACATGGGCTCCGATATGTCTAGGCCCATGGCGGTCGTGACCATCGGCGGCATGATTTACGGCACTTTAATGACATTGGTAGTAGTGCCTTGCATTTATGACCTGTTTTACAGCAACAAGAGTATGGTAGAGGAAGAAATCTAATGGGAAAAGAAAGCACAAGGCTTTGCCAGCCTGCCTATCCGCCCAAGGTAACCGCTATGTATGAGGCTGTGCTGGACTTATTCGCTTCCGGCAGGGAACTTTCCACGCTGAAGGTTTCCGAAATCACCGCAAAAGCTGGGATTGGGAAAGGGACGGCGTACGAATATTTTTCCAGCAAGGAAGAAATGATAGTGGGAGCCATTGAATATGAGGCAGCCAGGCATTTCTATATGATTATGGATTTAATAGAAAGCGGTCAGAGCTTCCGGGAAATCATTTTTAAGGGCTTTGACATGATGGAAGCCTCCAACCAGAGGTATAGCGGCTTCACCCTTTTGGAGAAAATCATGAAGGATAACACGATGACCGGAAACGGACTTTGGGAAGAAATCAAAAAGCACAGTGAGGGATGCGGCTTGGTGCCGAGCCTTACCAGGCGCCTGCTGGAGCTGGCAACCCAAAACGGCCAAATCCAGGAGACAGATTCCTTCAAAGTGTGGAGCGCCATCTTGTCGCAGTTTGTGATTTACGCTTTTTACCTGACCCATCAAAAGCTGTTCCCGGAAATGGAAGTGGAGGCGGCCAGGGAGACGATTTATCAGAATATCTTGAAAATATTGCATTAATCACTTGACATTTCAGCCGTCAGCTTTTAATATGGTTAGAAAGAATGAAGTGCAGTGGCAATTCCATACAGGAAATAGTGATGAGAAAGAGGAGTACGCAGCCCACACCTCGACAGAGAAGGCGGCCCATAGGCTGGAAGGCCGCCAGGAGGAAGGTCTGCGGAAGGTGGCTTTTGAACTGAAAGGCTGAACCGGAATGCGGGAGCCCCCGCATTCCAGTAAGCGTTTCCGGCTTATCCCCGTTATAAGATGAGAGATATGGCAGTGCGCATGCCCGCACCCCTTTCCTGCGGCAGAACCTTTTGAAAGCAAATGTTTCTTCAAAGGGGAATGCGCATATTTTGGGGACTTTATGGCAGATTAGGATGCGCACCATCATGAAGAAAGGTGGTACCGCGGTTTATACGCCCTTTACTGGAGGTTTTCCGGTGAAGGGCATTTTTTGTGGGAGCGAGGCTTTGGCAGGCTTCCATGTCTATTTAGCCTATTTGGTGGATTGGATATTGTGCTGTCCTGTGAGGGTGTTCTAACAAGAGGCGCCAGAAACTTTGAGCCATTACCCTGATGGCTAAATATTAGCACATTTTGCTTGGGTATAGTATCATATGTTGTGCTGCCATCATTGGATGAATTATCATATACCGTGCTGCCATCAATTGCTTCTCTAATCTGTTGGGCATTCCTGGCGCTTGTCAATGTCAAGCGCCGGGAGCGGGGGCAGTCCCTGGGAGGGCATTTCAGGGCGCCTTTAGCGGAGGCGAAATCCACCGCTTAGGGAGGCTTAGGCGCGAAGGCTTTCCTGAGCGTCTTAGCCAGACTTGGCGGTTAGTTTGCCGGAGCGTTGCCCCTTGGGGCTCCCAGGGACTGCCCCCGCTGCCGGAGCTGTCAGGAGAAAGGCATCCCCTGCACAATATTATAACACGAAAAAAGGAGAAAACCCTATGAAGAAAGAACTAGCCAAAACTTATGACCCAAAATCCATAGAAGACCGCCTCTACCAGAAATGGGAAGAGAACAAATACTTCCACGCTGAGGCAGACCGCAGCAAGAAGCCTTTCACCATCGTGATGCCGCCGCCCAACATCACCGGCCAGCTCCATATGGGACATGCCCTGGACAATACCATGCAGGATATCTTAATCCGCTATAAACGCATGCAGGGATACAACGCCCTATGGCAGCCGGGGACAGACCATGCTTCCATTTCCACGGAAGTGAAAGTCATTGAGTCTTTAAAAGAACAGGGCATCGACAAAAAGGACCTTGGCAGGGAAGGCTTTTTGGAAAAAGTCTGGGAATGGAGGGAAGAATACGGCAGCCGCATCATCAAACAGCTCAAGAAGATGGGCTCCTCCGCAGATTGGGACAGGGAGCGCTTCACCATGGACGAGGGATGTTCCAAGGCAGTGCAGGAGGTGTTTATCAAGCTTTACGAAAAAGGCCTGATTTACAAAGGCTCTCGCATTGTCAATTGGTGTCCGGTGTGCAAGACCTCCATTTCCGACGCAGAGGTAGAGCATGAAGAGCAAGACGGGTTCTTTTGGCACATCAATTACCCGGTAAAGGGAGAAGAAGGCCGTTTTGTGGAAATTGCCACCACCAGGCCGGAGACATTGCTGGGCGATACTGCTGTTGCCGTGAACCCAGAGGACGAGCGGTATCAGGATTTGATTGGGAAGACCTTAATCCTGCCCTTAGTGGGGCGCGAAATCCCCGTTGTGGCAGACCGCTATGTGGATAAGGAGTTTGGCACCGGCTGCGTGAAGATTACCCCAGCCCATGACCCCAATGACTTTGAGGTAGGCAAACGCCACAGCTTGCCGGAAATCAACGTGCTGAACGACGACGCCACCATCAACCAGAATGGCGGGAAGTACCAGGGCATGGATCGGTATGAGGCCAGGAAGGCCATGGTGAAGGAATTGGAAGAGCAGGGGCTGCTGGTGAAGGTTGTGCCCCATTCCCACAATGTTGGGACCCATGACCGCTGCGGCACCACCGTGGAGCCCATGGTCAAGCAGCAGTGGTTCGTGAAGATGGACGAGCTGATCAAGCCGGCTGTTGAGGCTGTGAAAAAGAAAGAGATTACGCTGCTGCCGGAGCGCATGGAGAAGATTTACTTTAACTGGACGGACAATATCAGGGACTGGTGCATTTCCAGGCAGCTCTGGTGGGGGCATCGGATTCCGGCCTATTACTGCGCAGACTGCGGGGAGTTTGTGGTGGCCAGGGAGAACCCTAAGAAATGCCCGAAATGCGGCTGTGCCCATATGACCCAGGACGAGGATACGCTGGATACTTGGTTTTCCTCTGCCCTTTGGCCTTTCTCTACCTTGGGGTGGCCGGATAAGACGGAGGATTTGGAATATTTCTATCCCAATGACGTGCTGGTTACCGGATATGACATTATTTTCTTCTGGGTTATCCGCATGATTTTCTCCGGGTATGAGCATATGGGCAAGGAGCCATTTCATACCGTGCTGTTCCATGGGCTGATACGGGACTCCCAAGGCAGGAAGATGAGCAAGTCCCTTGGGAATGGCATCGACCCCCTGGAGGTCATTGAAAAGTATGGCGCAGATGCGCTGCGGCTGACCTTGATTACAGGGAATGCGCCTGGGAATGACATGCGTTTCTATTGGGAGCGGGTGGAATCCGCCCGGAATTTTGCAAATAAGATATGGAATGCCTCCCGTTTTATCATGATGAACCTAGAGGAAGGGGAGCTTCCGGCGCCAGAGCTTTCGAAGCTGGCGCCAGAGGATCTGTGGATATTGTCCAAGGCTAACAGGCTGGCGGCGGACGTGACGGAAAATATGGATAAATTTGAGCTGGGGATTGCAGTGCAGAAGGTCTATGATTTTATGTGGGATGAATTTTGCGACTGGTATATTGAGATTGCCAAGGCCAGGACATTCCGAAAGGAGGAGGATCCGGAGTCTGCCAAGGTGGCCATGTGGACATTGAAGACGGTGCTGATTCAGGCGCTGAAGCTGCTGCACCCTTACATGCCTTTTGTGACAGAAGAGATTTTCTGCACCCTTCAGGAAGAGGAGCCTACGATTATGCTGTCGTCATGGCCAAAGTACCAGGAGCAGTTCCATTTCCCAGAGGCGGAAGCGGCTGTGGAGCATGTGAAGGATTTAGTGAAGGGCATCCGCAATACCAGGGCTGAGATGGAAGTGCCCCCCAGCAGGAAGGCTAAAGTATATATCGTGTCGGAAGAGGAAGGCCTTCGGAATACCTTTGAGGAAATGAAAGGGGCGTACCAGGTTTTGGCAAGCGCCAGCGAGGTCTTCGTGCAGGCGGATAAGGCGGGGATTGGGGAAGACGCTGTCTCCGTGGTGATTCCTGGAGCAGTCGTATACCTGCCTTTAGAGGATTTGGTAGATTTAAAGAAGGAGCGGGAGCGCCTTCAGAAGGAGAAATCGCGCCTTGAGAAAGAGCTTGCCCGTTCTAGGGGGATGCTGTCCAATGAGAAATTCTTGAGCAAAGCTCCGGAAGCCAAGGTGCAGGAGGAGAGAGAGAAGCTGGCAAAATACGAGCAGATGATGGCTCAGGTAGAGGAGAGGCTGGGGCAAATGGATTAATTTCCCGTATTTTGGGCGATTACTTCGTAAATTTTGCACAAAAAGATTGAAAATCCCAATAAAATTTGTTAGAATGAATTATACAGCGGTACTTTGACAGAAATTCCAGACAAGGGGGGATCTGTAATGGAAGCTATTATGAAGAAAAGCCCAGAAGTAAGAGTCAGCCATGATAACATGAAAGCATACCTTTACTTGCCAGATTCCGTGATGGTTGAGTATACAGTAGCCGATGTACGTGAGGCATTGAACAAAAGCGGCGTGTCATATGGTGTTCTGGAAGCGTCGATTCAGGATGTAATAGATGCCAGGATGCTTGGCCGTGAGGTTCTGATTGCCCAAGGCGATATGCCGACGGATGGCGTAGATGGTTATTATGAATATAAATTCAACAAGGACTTTAGCAAGAAACCCAAGGCATCCCCGGATGGTTCCGTAGATTACTGGAGCATTAAGATGTTAGAGACTGTTACGGAGGGGCAAGAGATTGCCGTGTACCATCCGGCGGTTCAGGGGACAGATGGGATGGACGTGAAGGGCAGGATTGTGTTGGCAAAGCGCGGAAGGGATTTGGTTCCCCTGAAGGGCAAAGGCTTTAACCGTTCTGCAGACGGCCTGTCCTATACGGCACAGATGGATGGTAAGATAGAGATGCGCAATGACCGCATTACCATTTCTTCCGTGTATGAAGTCCAGGGGGATGTAGACCTTTCCATTGGCAATATTGATTTTCGAGGGGACGTGGTTGTGCACGGAGGGGTCTGCAGCGGCGCAACGGTAAAGGCGACTGGGACGGTTACCATAGATGGTATTGTGGAAGGGGCTAAGATTGAAGCTGGGAGGGATATTGTGCTCAGAAGCGGCGTGATGGGATCTTCCAGGGCAATCATTAGCACAAGAGGCAATATTTATGCAAAGTTCTTTGAGTATACAAGAGTGCATGCAAATGGTTTTATTCAGGCAGATGTATTTTTAAATTGTCAGGTATCCTGTGGAGAGAATATTGTATTGGAAGGCAAGAAGGCCAGCATCATCGGCGGCGAGGTAGGGGCAATCCAGGGGATTGTGGTGAATACCTTAGGCAGCAATGGCCAGGTGAAGACGAAGGTTAAGATTGGAAATGGTTCGGCAGTGATGCGCAGGATTGGAATCCTAAAGAGCAAGATACAGGTAGAGAAGGCAAACCTTGAGAAGATTGAGAAGGGCCTGAAGGTCTTAAAGGACATGAAGAGCGACCCCAGGAGGACAGAGCTTTTGCGGGTGAAGATTCGGGATGCCGCATTATTGGCGGAGGATACTGCAGAGTTGGAGAAATTGGAAGACCAGTTAGAGCGCGCAAGGGGTGGGAGCGTCAAAGTGCTCGGACGCGTGTATCCCGGCGTATGCGTGGAGATTGATGAGCTTAAGATACAAGTGCAGGAAGAACAGAAGGGATTGAAGTTTATCCGCGACATGGATCGGATTGTGATGTGCTCCATGTAAGCGAGAGGATAGGAAATGGCTGCCGCAGAAGGCATATGGGTTCTGCGGCAGCTATTTTGTTCTCTAAATTTTTATGGATTGTCCGGTTGCTATTCTGGGGAGATGATGTTATAATATTCAGGAAACGCCTGATAGAGAAAAGTACCCAAGCAGAAGGAGGACAGGATGAAGTCAAAGAGATGGATGGCAGCATTGTTGGTGGTTACCATGGGATTCTCCCAATTTTCCGTTGCGCTGGCAGATAAGAAGTCAGACGCAGAGCATAAGAAGAAGGAAGCAGAAGCCAGCCTGAGGTCCCAGGAGGATGAGATTGAAGCGATAGAGGAGAAGCAGAGGCATCTCAGGAGCGAGATTGACAGCCTGGATGCGGAGCTGGTAAATGTCATGATTGAACTGTCCACCTTAGAAGAAGAGCTATCCGTGAAGCAGGACGAGCTGGATGAGACGAAGGCGAACCTGAAGCAGGCAAAGCAGGATGAAAAAGAACAGTATGAGGCCATGAAGCTGCGCATCCGATTTATGTATGAGAAAGGCAGCACGGCGATGCTCACCAGCATACTGGAATCCAAGAGCATTGCTGATTTGCTGAACCGCGTGGAATATGTCAATGAAGTATACGATTACGATAGGAACCTGTTGGCTGAGTATGAGGACACGAAGAAGCAGGTGGCCAGCCTGAAGGACAGGCAGAAGGAAGAAATCCAGGGTCTGGAGGCTAAGCGCCAGGAATACCAGGTGGCGCAGCAGGACTTTGAGGATACCATTGCCCAGAAGAAGAATGAGGTGGGGGATTTTGATGTGAAGCTGGCGGCGGCTCAGGAGCTGGCGGCGGAATATCAGGACACCATCAATGCCCAGAACACGATCATCGCCCAGGAGAATGAGCGCATTGAGCGCGAAAGGCTGGAGCGGGAGCGGTTAGAGCGCGAAAGGCAAGAGCGGGAACGGCAGGAAG
>CAOKUK010000012.1 GCA_948472595.1 uncultured Eubacterium sp. | reverse complement strand
AACGGCAAAGTCAGCATCATGGACGCCACGGGCGGCCTTACAAGGCAGCTCTTCCACTGCAATAAGCTGGCGGTCATCGCCAAACTCACCAACAACTATGTAAAGGATATTGGCTTTGACGCGGAAGGCTACCTCACGGCGCACCTGGCTAAGAGCTTCGGAAAGGCGGAGGAAAACGCATTCATCAACGGGAGCAGCGAGGGAATGCCGACAGGCATCCTGCGCAGCACAGACGGCGCAGAGGTTGGCCTTACAACCACAGGGATTAGCTTTGACGATATGGCAAGGCTGTACCTCTCCGTCAATCCGGAATACCGCAAAAACGGCGTGTGGATCATGAATGACGAGACCGCCCTCACACTCCGCACGTTAAAGGATGCGGGCGGCAACTACCTGTGGAACCATAACAACGATACCATCTTTGGGAAGCCTGTGCATACCTCGGAATTCATGCCGTCCGCCACACCAGGAAGCCTGCCCGTTGCATTCGGGAATTTCAGCCATTACTGAATTGTGAACCGCCTCCCGCTGTCCGTGCGGACACTGACGGAACGATTTACACTCCAGCACCAGACGGGCTACCTTGCCTATGAGTTCCTGGACGGCAGGCTCACCCACCCGGAAGTCATCAAGGTTTTGCAGATAGAAGCAGCATAGGCAATCTGCCAGTAGCCAAATCAATACCACGGAAAACGCCCTGCATCTCCAATTTATGGGTGCAGGGCATTTTCAAAAATACACAGCTTCTATTTCCCATGCCGAAAAGCAGAATTGCCTGTGAGGTTTTTCAACAGGATTTTCCGGGCGGCTTTGTGCTCGTCCCTGATAAAGCCGAGCCGGAGCAGGAAGCAGCGGAACGCATATTTGTCATTATCCGTTTCCGTTGGCTTGCCAGATACCCGTTTCATGCTCCTTGCCAGCCCGCACAGCTTCTCCACGAATTCCGTATAGGCCGCCGTTTCGTCCGGACTGGTTGTAAATGGGAACCACGGGAAGCTGACAGCATCCTCCGTGACCGTAAGGCGGATTTCATCAGCCTGGAAAGCCCGCGCCATCAGCCCGCCTTTGTTTTCCACCAGCTTTGCAAGATTCTCCAATGCCCCCTGTGTGAATAACTCTTTTGGGATGCTGACAGTCAGCTTGCCCCGCATCTGCTCCGCTTCGCCTGTGAAGCCTTTCCCTTTCAGATATTCCAAAAGGCTGTTGACTGTTTCCCTGTCCACGCTGTCCGGGATGCGAAGCGTCCCGTCCCTTTCCAATGTGTAGTCACCGATCTTATAGGCCAAGCTTGGCGCTTTCTGGTAGCATGGAACTGTGTGCAGCGCCGTGGCAATCTCCTCTGCCAGCTTTGGTCGCTGTTTCGGTTTCAGTTCAAATTTAATATCCATCTGCATATGTATGCCCTCCTTCGTTTTGATAGGTACATGTTCGCTCTGTCCCCACAGAATAGCAAGCAGAAATCCCCAAAATACTGGACAATCATCTGCCGGGGTGTTTGTGCAGTTTATGGCGCAGGATTCGCTTGCTATTATCGCACACCAGATTTAACATGTCCGTACCAAAAGAAAAGGAGGCAGCCTATGCAGACAAAGAAAATAAAGGTACAGTATTCCTCATGCGCACGGCAGAGCAAAAACCATTACTTCTGCAGCGGGTACATCGAAACGCCGAAAATACAGATGGAGGGGAAATGGCTGGAGGCGCTCGGCTTCCACATCGGGGATGCCATCCAGGTGGCTTACGAAGAATGCTCCATCCATGAATAACCGAGGGAAGCAGGCGCTGATGCCCTGATCAACCGCCCGCTTTTCTTTCTCTTTCTGTGTTTAAACCGAATTTCAAAAAAAGAAAATATCGCAACATATTGCGAATTTCAATTGACAGAGTGTGCATGGCTGCCCTATAATAGATACCAAACATTACCCTCTGGAGAAAAACTATGTCTGTGTCCTATGATCCATTATGGAAATTATTAATCGATAAAAAAATAAGTGCATCCGACTTGCGGAAAGCGGCTGGCATCGCCCCGAACACAATGACCCGGATGCGGAAAGAGCAAGAAGTCTCAATCGCCGTCCTGGGCAGGATATGCGATGTGTTGGACTGCGACTATGGCGACATCCTGCACCATATCAAGACAGGAAGGAGCGCAGGACATGATCGATAAAAAGCAGATAATCGAAGAAAAGAGGAAAATTGTACAAACAACAAGATTTTTCAAAGGTTTACATCAAAATATGAATATTTGCAACTGTACGCTTGAGTCCATACATCTATGACAAAACTCAGAAAGAACGAATATCTTGCAATAGATATATTGTCTAAAATTGGAACTGCTTTGTACTATAGCATAACCATACAATGCTACTTAAACAATACAATAAAAAAGACAAACTCTATCATATAGAAAAGGGCTAATGCAATGAACAAAAACAGCTTAAAAATGATTGATTTGTTCGCAGGTGCAGGCGGTCTTTCTGAAGGACTTTCTGAAGCAGGATTTCATAGCTTATTTGCTTCTGAAATTGTACCTGTATATGCACAGACATACAAAAAAAATCATCCTAATACAATCGTTCACACTGCGGATATACGAGAACTGGATGCAAATGAAATTAGAAATAAACTTCACATTGAGCGTGGAGAACTTGACCTTATTGCAGGAGGGCCTCCTTGCCAGGGTTTTTCAATCAACGCCCCGATAAGAAGCACCCTAGACGAAAGAAATCACCTTTTCAAAGAATATCTGCGTTTTGTCGATGCATTTGCACCACGGGCAATATTGATTGAAAATGTCCCTGGCCTTGTTTCATTTGAACATGGTGCAACACTTCATGCCATTTTAGATGCTTTGGCAGAATTGGGATATGGAGCAGATGTTAGAATTTTGGGGGCACCAAATTACGGTGTTCCTCAAATGCGTTGGAGAACAATAATTCTTGGTGTCCGGGGCAGAACTTTGCCCGCCGGAGCTTATCCTGCTCCAATTTACCATGCCCCTATCCACGCAAATTTTACCAGCACATTTAATGGACAGTCAATAATCCAAATTCCTTCCCCCGAAGCCAATGCAAATTTCACTACAGTTCATGAAGCCATTGGCGACCTTCCACCATTGGCAAGCGGGGAGCATGGAGAAAAAGTAAAGGAGTATCATTGCGATGCCTATTGTAACTATCAGCGCAGGTCACGGACAGGATCGATTGGCGTCATAAATCACGAAGCGCCCCGGCTTTCTCCTATAAACTTGAAACGATTAGAGTTTATCAAGCCCGGTGGAAATTGGACGGATATTCCCAACGAACTGTTGCCAAAGGGGATGCAGCGAGCCAAAAAGTCTGACCATACAAAACGATATGGCCGGGTATTACCCAACGGATTAGCATCAACGATTATGACCAAATGTGATCCACATTGGGGCGCGTTCTTCCACTATGAACAAAACCGTTCGTTTACTGTGAGGGAAGCCGCTCGCTTACAGTCATTTCCAGATTATTTTATATTTACCGGAAATATGTCTGAGCAGTTTGCACAAGTAGGTAATGCTGTTCCCCCATTACTCGCTAAAGCAGTAGGCTTATCCTTAAAATCAATTTTGGAAACGGAGGACTAACATATGTCTGGATTCATTTCTGAGTTTTTTGGGTATCGTGCTGAAGATACCTCTACAATCGCATTGGAAAATATTTCTCGACAGGTATGCCCTTTTCTTTCATCATACTGTACAAAAATGCTTGGTGATAAAGTAAATCGAACATTATCTGGTGTATGTGCTGTACGGCAAGTTACCGCCGGCTCTCCAGATGTAATCTGCTGTCCCAATCGCATTTATGCAGAAAACTATAAGATGCTTTCAACTATTGCACAAAAAGCCTTCGGAATGAAACTAAACCTCTATGCTGGCAAATTAGCCGTTGAAAAAGCAAAAACTGAAAATGGCGCAGTTGCTGTCTTTGGACACAGATGGGGCGGTGAACTTCCGTTACCAAAACGCCAAGGAAGAGGTTCCTATTATGTGGACTGGATTCTGGCCCGTTTGGATGGAAATGGTGAATTAGTAGAGTTCACGGCCATCGAAGTGCAAACGATTGATACAACAGGTACATACCAAAATGCACGGAGAGCATTGATTGAGCGTCATACCATTGAAAAGGACACTGTTGGCCTAAATTGGGAAAATGTTTCCAAAAGAATTATCCCACAAATTATCTACAAAGGGCAGGTTCTTCAGCGAGAGGAACTTTGTCGGAGCGGCTTGTATTTTGTATGTCCAAAACCTGTCTATGACAGAGTTCTTGAACGGTTAGGCGGGAAAGAAAAACTTCCGCAATTCCCTACCCAACCTGCGGCCATTCATTTTGTAGCATATGATTATCTCATGGATAAACCGTTAGAAGATGGAAAAATCCGCCTCTTGGACATTATAGAGGAATATTGTACAACCGTTTACAAAGTACAGGAAGCATTTTCTGCTGTTAATCTGCCCGAACAAAATGTTTACCGTGATGCAATTAGGCGATTTCTATATAACTAACACCAGTTTACAACTTTTTTGATTCTATAAAAAACAAATGACATACAGGAACCTCTCGTTGTATAATAAGTTTGCAGACTAAAATAACGAAAGGAAGTGTTCCTGCATGTCAAAACTATTCTATGAAAAATAATCCTTCCGCATTAGACTTCCCAATACATCAAAAACCCGCTCCTCAGTACAAACATATACCATAGCTACACTTTCTTCTTCGCCTGAATTTCCCATTTCAACAAAAGGATTCGCCATTTGCGCAACATCTACATTCCTCAGTGACAAAAGTACTGCCTTTTTTAACTGGCCTTCCCAGAAATCCACGCATTGCCTTCTGTCTCCCATACATTTTAATTTCTCAAAATACAAGTTTTTTCTTATTACCACACAAGGTTTCAGTCCATTATCATCTATCAACTCTTCTACTCGGTCAATAAAAAATCTTTTTGCTGAATTCCGAAAAGCTGGAAATTGACCAGCTATACGATTCTTATAGATTTCAAAAGTATCTGGCAAGGAAAATTCCAATCCCACTTCTTTTATCAGTTCCAACACAACTTGGCCCGGAATAGCCCACATCATATTTCCGGACATTTTATCCCCATATGGTTTGGAAATAATTCCTGTATAAATAATCCCTTCCTCACGCTCTGTAAAAATACCACCACCAGAAAATCCCACCATTACATTATCCCTGTCAGCATTCCTGCCAAGCACTTCCTTATGATAAGATATAGAGAACTGATTTCCTACGCTATTATTTACTATCCCATCTATATGACATTTTCCCGCTAATTCTAATTCTGTATCTGGCTTAAACTCTTCATCAGCAGCTTCTGGAAATCCCCAAATTTTTAGTTCATCCTCAACATGGCAGTCATCAATAATAAAACTACCTAATCCCAGCATCCACCCCTTCCAGGGAACACAAATTACCGCTGCATCATACTGCAATGTCTTCTTGTCATACTTCGAGTGTATATAAACCCCGGTTTCACATTCTGACCCCATCTGATAATCCTCCGATGCCAAAATCTTCCCTGTGGTCTTTATCACAACAACTAAAGCGAAGCCTTTTTTCTCCTCTCAGTTTATCTCCCCAAATAGCTTTAATCACATGCGCCGCTGTAATAATATATGCTTTTCTATTTGAATCCCCACAAATATAGTGCCAGATCCTTTTACCCCAGATTCCTCTTCTATTGCGATACGGACAATATGCCGTTCCATAGCTTCAATCATATTCTCCATAGACAATCAATCCGTCCTTTACTGTCAACCCTTCCTCTGTCAGTTCCTGCAAAATTAATTCCTGTCCTAAATAGTCTTTCCGATCCTATTCCGTAAAGAAGTTTCCGTGATAAACAAAATCCCACCAAGCATAATTGCACAGCAACACTGTCTTTTTATTCCTCATCTTTGAATATTTCAGAAGATGCGCCACAACCACTTTGCTTGGTACTGCCCCCCTATTTCCATTGGCACTAAGAAGAAATAATTTGGGAATATTTGTCCCCACTGTTTTCCAATCCCCCATCTATCAGTATATGATGTTTTGTTTTCTCCCCATATTGCTCCATATTCTCCCTCCCCCCTTCCGAAACTTCCTGGCAGCCGCAGAGCAGCAGAAAGAGGCACAGCACGGCAAAAATTTGTTTTCTAAATTTCATAAGCCACTCCTATCTAAAAAGGCAATCTCATGCATTTGTAAAAATATCCCCTATCACGCAGCGCACCTGCCCCAACACCTTAGCCTAAGGCAGCACATCGCCCCCAACCATGTCAATGCTCACATTCCTTGCCTTCCGGTACATTAGGACTGCCAGCAGCAGCCAGGCGCCTGCCAGCAGCCCCACTGACAGCCAAGGGCTGAACACGTAGGCGCGGAAATATTTCCTATAATGGCAGGCCAGCAGGGAATGGCTGACGGGGAAGAGCCACATGGCCTCCGTGCGCAGCAGGATGAGCCCGCTCCCCACCGTGATGTGGAACGCCTGCACGAAGAACAGGAGGAGCCTCCTCTGAAAGAGGCAGCCTGCCGTAAAGGCCATCCCGCAGAGCAGGAGGAACAGGGTGAACATGGCGTAGGATAACAGGAAGGCCTTGTAGGGTGACATCTGGAAATACAGGTTGGGCGGCAAAATCTCCTTTACCATATGCCCCCAATCTGGGGCGAATTTCTCGTCATACTCCGTCACCACCAGGCTCCAGCCGTTGTCCAGAAAGGCCTCCCCTACTACCTGCGCCATGGTCAATAGATTAGCGGCCAGGCTGTAGAGAGCTGCGCAGAGGAGCTGGAACAGCATCTCGCCCAGAATCCAGTTCCGCTTCCCCATCCTGGCCACGTAGAAAAGCATGTTCCCATCCGCCTTGGGGAAGGGGGACATGAGCACCAGGTACACCAGCCCGAACAGCAGCAGGCCCATCCAGGAGTTCATGGTGGCGATGCAGGGCTCCAGCAGGTTCAGGGGGCTGCCCATCTGCCTGGAGGCCTCCAGCAAAGGCAGGACGGTGTTGTCCCGCAAAGGCAGGAACGCCACTGCCAGCAGGATGAGCCTGGGGGTGGACAGCCACCGGGCGTATTCGCTCCTCGCCACCAGCAAGACGGACTTCCCGCTTATAAGCCTTCTCTTTATGGGTCTTCTCTCTCGCATCATGCCCTCCCCCCTTTCACTTTCCACAGAGCCCCGCAGGCTGCCGCCGATGCCGCCGCCACGCCCCAGGGGAACGCCATGCCCCAAGGGAGCGCCATGGATTCCACCATCGCCGCATCCTTCAGCAGGTATCCCAGGATAAACAAAATGCCCAGACAGGTATACAGGTCTGGGTACAGGAACACCAAAAGCGCAGCCAGCATGGACATCGCCATGCCATAGGATGCCATGTATAGGATCTGGGAGCCAATGGACAGCAGGAAAGAGGCGGCCATGGCGCCATCCACATATGTCCCTTGGCCGCCTAGGGATACCGGGCTTAGGGGGAAGATGCAGGACACTGCAAGGGCATAGGCCCCAAGCCCCGCCGCAGACAGCGCCCCGCCGCTTGCCGCCGCATAGAGCAGGCGGGAACAGACGTACCGGCATTTCCCCATGCGCTGCTCCACGCCCATGTAGAAGCGGCTGGCAAGCTCCTCATAGACGCTGGAGGCGGAAGGGAGGGCAGCGATGACCGCCAGCAGCACGTACATCCAGCCAGTGGCGCAGGCGTCAAAGGCGCGCTCCGAGGAATACGACAGCTGCCGCTCCCTGGGGAGGCGCGCGATGGCTGCAGCCACAGAGAGCGACTCGTTGTTGTCCAGGTAGCACAAGGGGCCCAGAAACGCCAGAGCCACCACCGCCAGGATTCCCAGCGCATAATAAAAAGCCTTCTTCCTCACATACAATGCCATCACCCTTTCTGCTCCATTTCCAAATCCGTCGTCATCTCCCCGGTCACCATGTCCACCAAGAAGAAATGTCCATACCGCCCCATCTTCATGACCCCCCTATCCGGCTCGCCTTCTGGCTTGCGATTGGCTAAGAATGCATAGACCGGCCTCGCCTCCATCTTCTTCCCCGGCATTTTGCTTTGCTCCACCGTATAGGGCATGTACAGGGGGATGATCTCCTGGATTTCAGACACGCCAAAGCCGGACATGGCATTCTTCACTATCCTGACTGCGCTTTCAAAGTCAACCACCTGTGTGACCGGGTCGAAGGACTCCAGGGAAAAGCTCTCATTCCTCGTAAAGAAAGACGGGGAATCGGAGTCTTCAAAATCCATCTCTGTCATGAGGTATGTGGTGATAAGGTCTGTCTTGCCGCCCTCAAGGATCTCCTCCCCAGAGATAGGGCCGGCATGGTAGTTGAAGCGGACGCCCTTGTATTCATATTCCGCACATAGGGACAGGGTATTCTTGCCGCTGCCATCCTGCTTCCTGACTATCACATCGGAAATCTTATGGGAAACCCCATCGATTGGCATCTCCTCATCCAGCCATTGCTCTGTGTCCCGGCAGAACTTCGGGAGCCCGACAGACCCGCTTTTGAAGTTTATGGACACCCCTGAAATATCATCCTTGTCCAGACGGTACGCCGCCTCTACTGTGCTCGCGCCTGAGCCAGCGGCCTGCCCAGCCATATAGGCCATCCCCCCATTCTCCCAAATGTCCATGTAGTCATCCTCTTCGTCCCCCTCATAAAAGACGCGCTTGCCATACCCAAAAGCTTCTCCCTCGGCAAATTCCACCTTGTCCATATGGAACATGGAAGTGTATTTCCCTATATTCTCATCCGTCAGGAAGCCGTCCTCAATTTTCAGGTGGAGTACATCTACCCCTTCCACAGAAGAGAAATCCACATCCTTGGGGAGCACCAGGTTTCCGCTGTCCAGGCCTGTAATCTTTGCCTCCCGCAGCTCATCTACGGAGCAGTACGTGATTTTCGTCTCTGCCACTTGGGGGTTGTCCCCATAGGTCTTCATGTTCTCCTTTACCCCCTCCGGTGTCTCCTGGCAGCCTGCCAGGAGCAGGCCGGCGCATAGGGCAAAGGCGCAAAATTTTGTATATCGCATTCTGACCTCCATATGCTATAGCTAAGCCAGGAAGGGATAGCAATAGTCCCCCCTGGCTTAAGCTGCTCAAAACTAATATGTTATTGTGCCGCGCGTATTATTTACATATTTTGTGGGATCGTAGTATTTTACAGTATACCTATACACATGTCCCCTTGCCGTTGACAATGTGTCGCCTTGCGTTGGAACAAGTATGCTTCCTGTATCATTGCCAAATCTCACGACCGTTCCGGAAACTCCTCCTCTAATCTGGCACTCTGCCGTAGATTTCGTAGATGTCAGCGATCCAGATGACCAAGATAACTTGCTCTCAGCGGGCGGCCTTGTAGGATTAGAATATAAATCCCAATTTGCAATGCCATTGGCAAATACTTTTGCCGGGAACATCTGTGCGCAAATTATGCCTGCCATTGCAAAGCATGTAATTTTCTTTAAGATTGCATTCCTTTTTTTCATAGGCATTCTCCTCTTAATGGTATTTTCTTTCGTTGCAAATATTCTGTTGTTATGCAGCTGCGAGCTTCACATGGATAGAAAAACCTCCTGCATATCAGCCTGCGATGCATTCCTTCTCTTCCGCAAATCCCCTAAAAAACTTAAGATTGCTTTCTCTTGCGGCATCAAGGAGCTTCCAAGAGGCGATACCCGGGAAACGCCTGCCAGATGGGCTTTCGCCCACTCCTATCATACCATTTGTAGTTACTCTATATCGAGCGTTTTCAAAATCTCCGCCCCACTGCCCTGACAGCAGATAAAAGCTATGCTTATGAAAACGCCAGATACCTGTTAAATCTGCACTTATTTATATCTTGCAATCTCTCATAATTTTTAAAATTTCCCCTTTATATATTAGACACATGAAAACTGTTGAAATGTGACATTTTTGGGGGAAATTTTTAAAAAAATCAATTTATTTCATTAATATGAAATTACAATATATGTTTTTGATACCCATCCTACTGTACCTGTTTTTAACCGTTGGACATTGTACCATCCACCATTCTCTTTCCTAACCATAACATATTCTCCAGTGTACATTTTTTCAAGAATTGCCCCAGACGCACTTGGGTCTGAACGGAGCCTCACACCATCGCCAGTAACCATCCCTGTCTTTCCTGTGCTAACGACTGCCAAACCCATATCTGCTTCCACATCATACGTTAATAGTTGAAGAACCGCTTCCTCAGATACTTCCATTTCCCCTTGTAATTCTTTTGCCATCACAGTTTTCAGGCAGCCAAAATCATTTGGCGCAGCAAAAGCTACACATAACGCCCCTGCCATTAGCAATGCTCTCATTTTCTTCCACATACTCTCTGCCTCCATCATTCATATTCTTAATGAAACTCCGTTATCTGATACAGAAAACCTGCCTCTTCATAATACTCCTTCGTTTCTTTTACATTTTTTCTAAAATTTTCCCTAGAATTATTCCATAAGCTAATAACTTTTTCTGTCGCTTTGCTATAGCAAACCTCTGCAACCTTGCCATTATCCATTTCCAGATAATACGTAAAAACACCATTCGCTAAATTTCCTTCTTGATTTGTAATCACTTGAACATACCCTTTTTGAATAGATGTATCTTCTCCCATTAATATACATGTTTTTTCCTTTACCATGTTCAACAGATTTTCTTCTAATACATCACCAGGTTTTATGCTATTATGCAAATAATTATCCTGTTCGCCACCAAAATTTATCGTCTCTATTTCTTTTGTTTTTAAATTTACAATAACCTCATACTGTGCACTTCTATCTTTCCTTGTCAAGCAAATTTCTCCATCTTTATTTGGCTCTTCCTCACCGTCCACAGTATACACATCCTTCTCTGCCTTCACCTCCAAACTTCCTACATCTTCCCCATATACCTTTCGCACCACTTCCTTTGCGCTGGCAATAGCCTCTTCCATACTAATTTCTTCCATCCCAGATTCTGTTAGCCTTTGTCCTTGCCCATCCTGCGCCTGCCGCTTTACATGTTCTTCCTGCCTATTCTGTGCCTGCCGCTTTACTAGCCCTTCTTGCCCATTCTGCGCCTGCTCCGCAATCTCTTCCTTCCCGCTCCCCTGTTTTTGCCCTTCCCTCTCCATCCGCCTTGCCTGTGCCAGGCTATAATCCACCATAAGGTCGTGGTCGATAATTTGCAGCAAGTCCTCATCGGTCAATTCCCTCTCTGGCAGATAAAAGGTAGAGGTCTCTGGCAGGAAGCAGACACGGTCTTCCAAGCGCTCTTCCTCGGATTTGATTTTCTTTAGCTTTTCCTTCGGATACAGCCCCTCCTTCCGGTATTTATCCATCAAAATGCCCCTGCGTTCCCTCTCTGCTTCTGTCATTTCCCGGGAAAAGGTGTCCGCCTCAACCGGGGCATTCGTTAGGTCTTCCACATATGCGTCCTTTTCCTCCTGGGTCAGCTGCAAGCCCCGCTCCCTGAAATGGTTCACAGAGGCATAGACGCCCCCGCTGCAGCAAAAAAACGCCGCAGCAACAGCTGCTGCCAGCACGTTCCTCCTGGCCTTCCTATGCCTGTCCTCCCCCTCTCTTGCCGTCTCCCATTGCCCCATAAAACCCTCTACATCAAAATGGACGCCTTGCAGTTCCCTGTCTATCTGTTCTTTTAAGCTATTCACAAAATCCCTCTCTTTCTAAGGCAATCTTGAGCCTGTCCCTTCCCCGTTTCAGCCTCTGGCGTACGGTGGCTTCCTTCACGCCGCAGCAGGCAGAAATCTCCTTTATGTCTAATTCCTGGTAATAGTGCAGCAATATCGCCTCCCGCTCCTTCCGGGGAAGCTTCTCCACCTCTTCCAACAATGCGTAGCCTTGCCATTCCTCCTGTGCAGGCTCAGGCAGGCATACCCCCAGCTGCGGCACTTCAAATGCAAAGTGCTTTTTGCGCATGATATTTTTGCACTTATTTATGGCAATCTGCGATATCCAGCTAAGCTCCGATGCTTTGCCTGCAAATGTCCCATACTTTTCATAGACAGATAAAAACGTCTCCTGGGCGGCGTCCTCCCCTAGCTGCCTGTCCCCCAGGTATGCCACGCATAGCCGAAGGATTTGGTCGCCGTACTCTGTGGCAATCCTGCGCAATTCCTCTTCACTGCATTCCATCTTCCGTAGCTTCAAGCTCCCGTCCCCCTCCTGTTTTATCCCTTTTCATGCTCTTATGGCACAATCCTCCCTGCGTCAATCTCATAGGTACGGTCGCAAATATAGGAAATATCCTTCTCATTGTGAGAAGCCATCAGGATTGTCTTGCCCTTCCCCTTTTCCGCAAGCAGCACGCCCCGCATCTTTTCCAGCATGCCCTTATCCAGTCCGTTAAAGGGCTCGTCTAAAATCAGCACATCGGGGCTTTCCATTAGAGCCTGGGCAAGGCCCAAGCGCTGCTTCATGCCAAGGGAATATTTCCGCACCTTCTTTTTATCCCCTGGATTGAGCCCCACCAAATCCATGTAGGCGCAAATCTCCTCCTTCCCAATTTTCTTATGGATGCCCGCCAAGATTTTCAAGTTCTCATAGCCGCTCAAATAAGGCATAAACCCTGGCGTTTCAATGATAAATCCCGTGCGTTCCGGAAATTCCACGTCCTTGCCAATCCGCTTGCCCAGCACTTTGATTTCCCCTGTAAATGCCGTATGGAACCCACAGATGCACTTCATTAACATGGTCTTCCCAGAACCGTTCCCCCCTACCAGGCCAACAGCCTCCCCCTGCGCCGCCTGTATGGACACCTCTGTAAGAATCTTGTGTTTATTGATGGTAAGCGATACATCCTCCACTGTAATCATGGCAACAGCTTGCCCCCTTCCTTTTAAAAATGGATGCGCAGCTGCCCTGCGCCTTCCTGGCTGCATAGCATCCCCTATTAATTAGACACATGGCAACCCCCTAAATGTGACATTTTTTTCAAAAAAAATAAAATACCGCTCTGGTTTTGCTGCCAGAGCGGACAACATCTGTCCTTGTCTTATCTCATGCTTCTGCCTCAATATAAAAATTGCCGACGCTATTTATGATTGGCTTCCAATAGAGCAAAAACAACTTGCGCCCAGATTCCTGCCGCCTGAAAAAACAGCACCCCAAAATCTCCCTATCCAAGATTATGGGGTGCCTCTTCCTTCTTATTTACATGCGATATGGCTCATTATTGATTGGGCGATATGCCGGCTTATGCATCCGCCGGCATATCTTCCTCCTCTTCCTCTCCGTCAAAGTCTTCTTCGCCATCCGCCATGCCTTCTATCTCATCCATGTCGTCCATGTCATCAAAATCATCATCGTCAAAATCATCCATCTCTTCCTGCCCTTCTTCCAGGTCATAGCTGAAATCTAACATGTCTTCTTCGAAATAAATCTCCTCCGAATCATCCACATCGGTAGAAAGACGGATATCCCGATAACGCTTCATCCCTGTGCCTGCCGGAATCAGCTTGCCGATAATGACATTTTCCTTCAAGCCAATCAGCGGATCCACCTTGCCCTTGATGGCTGCCTCCGTGAGCACCTTCGTGGTCTCCTGGAAAGACGCCGCTGACAGGAAGCTGTTCGTGGCCAAAGAGGCTTTCGTAATCCCCAGCATGACCTGCTTGCCCTCTGCCGGCTCCAAGCCTTCCCTCTCTAAGCGCTCATTGGTGTCCTCATAGTCTAAGATATCCACCAGTGTCCCTGGCAGGAAGTCAGAATCCCCATTGTTCTCAATGCGGATTTTCTTCAGCATCTGGCGCACAATCACCTCGATGTGCTTGTCGTTGATTTCCACGCCTTGGAGGCGGTACACGCGCTGCACCTCCTGAATCATGTAATCCTGCACGGCGCGGACGCCTTTGATTTTCAGGATGTCATGGGGGTTCACGCTTCCCTCTGTCAGCTCATCGCCAGCCTCCAGCACGGCGCCGTCCACAACCTTAATCCGGGAGCCGTAGGGAATCAGGTAGGCCTTCATCTCCCCAGTCTCTTCATTGGATACCACAACCTCGCGCTTTTTCTTGGTATCCTTGATTGTGGCCACGCCGGCAAACTCCGTGATAATGGCAAGTCCCTTGGGCTTACGGGCCTCAAAAAGCTCCTCCACGCGGGGAAGACCTTGGGTGATGTCATTGCCAGCCACGCCGCCTGTATGGAAAGTACGCATGGTCAGCTGGGTGCCCGGCTCTCCAATGGACTGGGCGGCAATGATGCCTACAGACTCCCCAACCTGCACGGCCTGGCCTGTGGCCATATTTGCGCCATAGCATTTTGCGCAGATGCCGTTATGGGAACGGCAAGTCAGCACGGTACGGATTTTCACCTTATCCAGCGGGTTGCCCTTGCTGTCCACGCCCTTGCTCATCACCAGCGCTGCGCGCCTTGGGGTAATCATATGGTTCGCCTTCACCAACACATTCCCTTCCGCATCGCAGATATCCTCACAGGAAAAACGCCCTGTGATGCGCTCCTGCAGGCTCTCAATCTCTTCCCTGCCGTCCATGAAATCCTTCACGTACATGCCCGGCACTTCCTTGCCCTCGCAACAGTCAATGTCTCGGATAATCAACTCCTGAGACACGTCCACCAGACGCCTGGTCAAGTAACCGGAATCCGCCGTACGCAGCGCCGTATCGGAAAGCCCCTTCCGCGCGCCGTGGGCAGACATGAAATACTCCAATACGTCCAAGCCTTCGCGGAAATTCGATTTGATGGGCAGCTCGATGGTACGGCCCGTGGTGTCCGCCATCAATCCGCGCATGCCGGCCAGCTGCTTAATCTGCTTGTCGGAACCGCGGGCGCCGGAATCCGCCATCATATAGATATTGTTGTAATGGTCCAAACCGCCCAGAAGCTCTTTGGTCAGCTCATCGTCCGTCTGCTTCCAAGTCTCCACCACTTCCTTGTAGCGCTCTTCCTCCGTGATGAGCCCGCGCTTGTAGTTCCTCGTAATCCTGTCCACAGTATCCTGGGCGTTCTTAATCAGGGCGGGCTTTTTGGCCGGCACGGTCATATCGGAAATCGACACGGTCATGGCCGCCCTGGTGGAGTATTTATACCCCATGGCCTTGATATCGTCCAATACCTCAGCCGTCTTGGTAGCGCCATGGATATTGATGACCTTCTCTAAGATTTGCTTTAAGCCCTTCTTGCCCACATGGAAATCAATCTCCAGCTTCAGGCAATTCTCCGGGGTGCTCCTATCCACAAATCCCAAATCCTGGGGGAGAATCTCATTGAAAATGAAACGCCCCAAAGTGGATTCCACATTCCCGCTGACCACACTGCCATCCGCCATGGCCTTGGTGATGCGCACCGTAATCCGGGAATGGAGGGTCAGCGCCTCGTTCTCATAAGCCAGGATGGCCTCGTTCACATTCTTGAAAAACTTGCCTTCGCCCATTGCCCCAGGCCTCTCCTGGGTCAGATAATAGATGCCCAACACCATATCCTGGGAGGGCACCGCCACCGGGCCGCCGTCGGAGGGTTTCAGCAGGTTGTTGGGGGAGAGCAGCAAGAACCGGCATTCAGACTGGGCTTCTACGGACAGAGGCAGGTGCACTGCCATCTGGTCGCCGTCAAAGTCCGCATTGAAGGCCGTACACACCAATGGGTGCAGCTTGATGGCCTTGCCCTCCACCAGGATAGGCTCAAAAGCCTGAATCCCCAGCCTGTGCAGGGTGGGAGCGCGGTTCAGCATCACCGGATGCTCCTTGATAACCTCCTCCAGCACATCCCAGACCTCGGACTGGAGGCGCTCCACCATCTTCTTGGCGCTCTTAATGTTGTGGGCGGTGTTGTTGGACACCAGCTCCTTCATCACGAAGGGCTTAAAGAGCTCAATGGCCATTTCCTTGGGAAGGCCGCACTGGTAAATCTTCAGCTCCGGCCCCACCACGATAACGGAACGGCCGGAATAATCCACGCGCTTCCCTAACAGGTTCTGGCGGAAACGCCCCGACTTGCCCTTCAGCATATCGGACAGGGACTTCAGCGCGCGGTTGCCAGGCCCTGTGACGGGGCGGCCCCTGCGGCCATTGTCAATTAAGGCGTCTACCGCCTCCTGCAGCATCCGCTTCTCATTCCGCACGATAATATCCGGCGCGCCCAACTCCAGCAGGCGGCGCAGGCGGTTATTCCGGTTGATAATCCGGCGGTACAAATCATTCAAGTCAGAAGTGGCAAAACGCCCGCCGTCCAGCTGCACCATAGGCCGCAAATCTGGCGGAATGACCGGAATCACGTCCATAATCATCCATTCCGGGCGGTTCCCGGAGCCCCGGAAGGCTTCCACCACCTCCAGGCGCTTGATAATCCTGGCGCGTTTCTGGCCGGTGGCGTCCTTAAGGCCTGCCTTCAGCTCTACGGAATCCTTCTCCAAATCTATGGCCTCCAGCAGCTCCTTAATGGACTCTGCGCCCATTCCCACGCGGAAGGAGTTGCCGAAGTTCTCCCTGGCGTCCTGGTATTCCGCCTCGGTTAAAATCTGCTTATACTGCAGGTCGCTTTCGCCCTTGTCTAACACAATATAGGACGCAAAATACAGCACCTTTTCCAATGTCCTGGGGGACAAATCCAAAATCAGCCCCATACGGCTTGGGATGCCCTTGAAATACCAAATATGGGAAACAGGAGCGGCCAGCTCAATATGCCCCATCCGCTCCCTGCGGACGCTTGCTTTGGTGATTTCCACGCCGCAGCGGTCGCAGACCACGCCTTTGTAACGGATTTTCTTATATTTTCCGCAATGGCACTCCCAGTCCTTGCTGGGTCCGAAAATCTTCTCACAGAACAGGCCGTCCTTCTCGGGCTTCAATGTCCTGTAGTTGATTGTCTCAGGCTTCTTCACTTCGCCCCTGGACCATTCCCTGATTTTCTCAGGCGACGCCAAGCCAATCTTAATGGCGTCGAAGGTGATTGGCTGGTACTTCTCTTTATTCATAGCTTCCGGCATGTATGTCACTCCCTTCCGTTATTCGTTATCCAGAACATCTGTAAAGTCAGCATAATCATCTTCCAGCTCTAATGCCAATTCCTCTTCATCAATATCGATATCTTCCTCGTCCACATCCACGAGCTCTTCGCTCTCCTCATTGAACTCTTGCTTGCTAAAGCCCATGGCGCCGAAGGATTCTTCCTCCTCAAAGGCAAAGTTCCGGTCGCCTGCGATAATGGAATTCAAGTCCGTGTTCCCATATTCGCTGGTCTCCATCAGCTCCACCTCTTCCCGGTTCTCATCCAAGACCTTCACATCCAGCCCCAAGGACTGCAGCTCTTTCAGCAGCACCTTAAAGGACTCCGGAATGCCAGGCTCCGGAATATTGTCTCCCTTGATAATGGCCTCGTAAGTCTTTACCCGGCCAATGACGTCATCCGACTTCACGGTCAGGATTTCCTGCAAGGTATAAGACGCGCCGTAAGCTTCCAGCGCCCATACCTCCATCTCGCCGAAACGCTGGCCGCCGAACTGAGCCTTGCCGCCCAAAGGCTGCTGCGTCACCAGAGAATAGGGGCCGGTGGAGCGGGCATGGATCTTGTCGTCCACCAAATGGTGCAGCTTCAGGTAATGCATGTGCCCAATGGTGACCGGGCTGTCAAAATACTCGCCTGTCCGGCCATCCCGAAGCCTTACCTTGCCATCCCTAGAAAGGGGCACGCCCTTCCATACCTCCCGGTGATCCCGGTTCTCATAGAGATAATCCACCACTTCCGGCAGCAGCTCCTCCTTGTGCTTCGCCTCAAACTCCTCCCAGGAAAGGTTCACATAATCGTTAGCCAAATCCAGGGTGTCCATAATGTCGTCCTCCCTTGCGCCGTCAAAGACCGGGGTGGCGATATTAAATCCAAGCGCCTTGGCCGCAAGGCTCAAGTGAATCTCCAGCACCTGCCCGATATTCATACGGGACGGCACGCCCAAAGGATTCAGCACGATATCCAAAGGCCTGCCGTTGGGCAAAAAGGGCATATCCTCCACCGGAAGCACCCGGGACACCACGCCCTTGTTGCCGTGGCGGCCTGCCATCTTGTCTCCCACGGAAATCTTACGCTTCTGGGCAATATAAATGCGCACGGCCTGGTTCACGCCTGGGGAAAGCTCATCCCCGTTCTCCCTGGTAAATACCTTCGCATCCACGACGATGCCGTATTCCCCATGGGGCACCTTTAGGGAGGTGTCGCGGACTTCCCTGGCCTTTTCTCCGAAAATAGCTCGAAGCAGCCGCTCCTCCGCCGTCAGCTCTGTCTCGCCCTTTGGCGTCACCTTGCCCACCAGGATATCCCCAGCGCGGACCTCGGCCCCGATACGGATAATCCCGCGCTCATCCAAATCCTTCAAGGCATCATCGCCCACGCCAGGCACATCCCGGGTAATCTCCTCCGGCCCCAGTTTCGTGTCCCTGGCTTCCGCCTCATATTCCTCTATATGCACAGAAGTATAGACATCCCCCTGCACCAGACGCTCGCTCAAGAGGACTGCGTCCTCGTAATTATAGCCTTCCCAAGTCATAAACCCAATCAGAGGGTTCTTCCCTAAGGCAAGCTCCCCATTAGAGGTGGACGGCCCGTCCGCAATCACCTGCCCGGCCTCCACTTTATCCCCCTTAAAGACGATGGGGCGCTGGTTGTAGCAGTTGGACTGGTTGCTGCGGGAAAACTTGGTCAATTTGTAAATATCCTTCTTGCCGTCCTCCCTGCGGATGGTAATCTCATTGGAAACGGAACGCTCCACCACGCCTGCATATTTTGCAATGACGCACACGCCGGAGTCCACGGCTGCCTTAGTCTCCATTCCGGTCCCCACTGCCGGCGCCTCTGTCGTAAGGAGCGGCACAGCCTGGCGCTGCATGTTGGAGCCCATCAGGGCGCGGTTGGCGTCATCATTTTCCAAGAAAGGAATCAGCGCCGTCGCCACGGAAAATACCATCTTGGGGGACACGTCCATATAGTCAAACATGGATTTCTCATATTCCTGCGTCTCTTCCCGGTAACGGCCAGACACGGAATTCCTGACAAAATGCCCCTCCTCGTCCAAAGCCTCATTCGCTTGGGCTACATGGTAATTGTCCTCTTCATCCGCCGTCATGTAGACCACCTCGTCCGTCACCCTGGGGTTCTTAGGGTCTGATTTGTCAATCTTGCGGTAAGGGGCTTCCACAAATCCATAGTCATTAATCCTGGCATAGGTGGCCAGGGAGTTAATCAATCCGATATTGGGGCCTTCCGGGGTCTCAATCGGGCACATCCTACCATAGTGGGAATAGTGCACGTCGCGCACCTCAAACCCGGCGCGGTCCCTGGAAAGGCCGCCAGGCCCTAAGGCGGACAGACGCCGCTTATGGGTCAGCTCGCCCAAGGGGTTGTTCTGGTCCATAAACTGGGACAGCTGGGAAGAACCGAAAAATTCCTTAATCGCCGCCGTCACCGGCTTAATATTAATCAGGCTCTGGGGGGAAATCCCCTGCAAATCCTGAGTGGTCATACGTTCCCTGACCACCCGCTCCATCCTGGAAAGGCCAATCCGATACTGGTTCTGCAGCAATTCCCCCACTGCGCGGATGCGGCGATTGCCCAGGTGGTCGATATCATCGTCATTTCCCAGCCCATACTCCAAATGCATGTTATAATTAATAGAAGCTAAAATATCCTCCCTGGTGATATGCTTTGGAATCAAGTCAGCGGCATTGCGGTGCAGCGCATCCTTGATTTCCTCCAAAGTCTCATTTTCTTCCAGTATTTTTTCCAGGACTGGGTAATATACTAACTCTGTAATCCCAAGCTTCCTGGCTTCCTTCTCCTCAATGTCCACATAATGCCTCACGTCCACCATCAGGCTGGACAATACCTTGATGTTGCGCTCCTCGCCCTGAATCCAGACATGGGGAACCGCCGCATTCTGAATCTGGTCTGCCAGCTCGCGGCTTACCGTCGCGCCGCGCTCCGCAATAATCTCGCCAGTGGAGGCGTCCACCACATCCTCTGCCAGAACCTGTCCGTAAATGCGGTTCCGCAGGGACAATTTCTTATTGAACTTATACCGCCCCACCTTGGCCAGGTCATAGCGCCTGGGGTCGAAAAACATGGCGTTAATCAGGCTCTCTGCGCTCTCCACGGTAATGGGCTCGCCAGGACGTATCTTCTTATATAATTCCTGGAGGCCTTCCTGGTAGCTGGTGGCCACGTCCTTGCCAAAACTTGCAAGGATTTTCGGCTCCTCGCCGAACAAATCTATAATCTCCTGGTTCGTCCCAAGCCCCAGCGCGCGAATCAGCACTGTGACCGGAACTTTCCTGGTCCTGTCTACGCGTACATAAAACACATCATTGGAATCTGTCTCGTACTCCAGCCATGCGCCCCGGTTAGGAATTACGGTGCAGGAATACAAGGTCTTGCCCACCTTGTCATGGGCAATCCCATAGTAAATGCCCGGGGAACGCACCAGCTGGCTGACGATGACGCGCTCTGCGCCATTTATCACAAAAGTACCTGTTTCTGTCATAAGTGGTAAATCGCCCATGAAGATTTCATAGTCCTTGACCTCTTCAACTGCTTCCTTATTATAGAACCGCACCCGTACCTTCAAAGGAGCGGCGTATGTCGTATCCCGTTCCTTGCATTCTGCAATGGAATACTTGACATCCTTTTCGCACAGCGTAAAATCAATGAACTCCAGGCTTAACTGCCCACTATAATCTGCGATAGGGGAAATGTCTGCAAATACTTCCTTCAATCCCTCGTTGATGAACCAATTATAAGAGTCTTTCTGAACCTCAATGAGATTCGGCATTTCCAGTACTTCCTTTTGTC